>NZ_JAQTYM010000062.1 GCF_028688295.1 Sulfuricurvum sp. | reverse complement strand
TTTAGAAATAATATAGAGCATTATTATTCTTCTCTTTCTAAAGGGGCAATTGAAGCGTTGTTAGTGAACTCTTTTTTAATCATTAAAGATTTTATTGATAATGTTCTCAAAGAAGAGCCGTGGGAATTATTAGGTCAAGAGACGTGGGATTCGATGGTCAAAATTTCAGATATTTATACTAAAGAAAAAAATGAATGTATCACAAAGCTTGATTCTCTTGATTGGGCAACAGAAATATTACTGAGTTTGGTCAAACAGTGTAAATGTGTAGAATGTGGTTCAGATTTAATAACCCTAAATGGTTCTTCCGAAACTGTTATTGAAAAAGATACTTTTTTATGCCGCTCTTGTGGAGAGGTGTATTCTTATGATGAGATTACTCATGAGTCTCTTAATCAACGTTATGGTTATTATGATTATCAACATGGAGAAGATGCAAATTTGGTTGATTGTCCATTTTGCGGAGAAGAGTCTTATATATGTGAAAAGGGTCAGTGTGCAATGTGTGGAGAAAAGGCGGAACACACATGCCAAAGATGTGGTGGTAACATAGATGTAAATGAATTATCTGATGGTAGTTTTTGTAGCTATTGTCAGCATGTAATTGATAAAAGTAAAGATGATTGAAAAATTGGGCAATGACTATATGAATTTTAGTTTGAAAGATAATCAATATCCAAATGTAAAACACCATTACAAGGAATAAAATGAATACTACAATCAGTTCGGATGATACACTTGAAGCCATCAAATTGTTAAATGGAATTAATACGCTTGAAAATATCAACAAAGATTTTTATTATGACGAAACTAATAATTATCGAAAAGTTCATTTAAAAGAAGGTAAATTAAATATTGAAGAAGATGGGGATTTTGCTTTAGGAGGAATCGTAGTAAACAGGGACATTGTATTTGACCTAACTGATCTCTACAAGCAGATAAGATTGGACAAGAGTGCTAATGAAATGAAGTTCAAACATGTCGCTCGTGGAAATTTTTTAGAAATTTTGAATTCAAAGAAACTTAAGAGCATTCTTGAATTCCTTTTAAATAATGATATTGACATACATCTTCAGCGGGTGAATGTCTTTTATTGGTCAATACTCGATATTATTGACTCTGTAATAGCAAAACATAATGAAGAGCATCTACTTATTATTAGTCATGTAAATATAAAAGATCATTTTTATAAAATTTTGTTGCAAAGAAAAGATGATACTTTGCAACTTCTAAATGAATTTTCATATCCAGATGTTACAAGTGATAAGCTATCTCTTTTCTATAAAAAATTAATTGAACTTATTCAACAAGGAACTGATACAAAAAACACCTTAGACCACTTGTTGATTCACGTATTAGAATTGGGCGCTAATCTAGATGAAGCTGTATTTATTCAAAATGAAAAGAGAGATATTTTGATAGATAATTTCAGTATTTTTTATCGATATCGCGCTTTAATGTTTCCTAATTCTTTCCATTATTTCGATACTGAAAAACAGGTTGAATCTGTCCTCCTTAAAACTGGGAACTCATTCAATGGTGAAGATTTAGTTAACTACTGTTTTATTACTGATTCCAAACAAAACCCAATGATTCAATTATCGGATGTCACTATTGGATATTTTGCAAAATTATTCAATTTTTGCAAGGGTCGCACTCCTGCTGAACTTCAATTATTTAGACAAAATCTCAGTACAAATCAACTTGAAGTACTTAAGTTATCAAGAGCTTTAATCGATAAATCCGATGCAACTAATCCAGCATACTTTCACCATATCATTCCTATATCTGAGGGGTCTACTTGGGCTGCATTTGCCTATTGAGAGAGAGTATAAGATGGGATTTCAACCACTTAATGAAGAGACCCAAAAATCTATGTCGAAAAAATACAAAAATCTCGATATACTTTTTGGTGCTTTAAATAGTTAAAGAGATAGCTATAATGTAGTTTTTAATGTAGTTTATTTCTTATATAGTCTTATAAATATCATATTTTGGCTTTTGTTTGATAGTGGACGCCTCCACCAAAACTTTCCTCTCCAATTCATGATATAATTTTCTGATAATAAACACTGCAAAAGGGAACATCATGTTAGCCTATCATCTTGAATTACAAGACGAATCTGTAGCAGATAAAGTGATGACGTTTTTGAACTCATTACCAAAAGGTGAAGTGACTATTGAACCCGCCCGTCCGTGGTACGCCGATGAAGTAAAACGCCGTATCGAAGAGTACAGAAGCAGAAAGATGGAGACCACACCTTGGGACGAGGGCTGGGAAGAGATCGAAGATTTTTTAAATGGATTAGATGAACGTGCGAGTTAAACGTAGTAAACGTTTTAACCAAGAACTTTTAGAGATTACAAAGTTCATAGCAAAAGACAGCCCAAAAAACGCTCGAAAATTTTATGAGAGTGTGAGAACTTTTGTCCCTTCATTGATCGATAACCCCTATAAAGGCAGACCCACCGAAGAGGGTGGTCGCGAACTCATCTACCGAGGTTACACTATCCCCTATATAATCGATGGTGATGATATAGTTGTTATGGGGATTTTTAATCAGAATGAGTGGAGTAGAGAAGGGGAATAAGTAGCCTGTCCCTATTTTCTATTTTCACTATTTGCCTTTACCAAATGTATATCCGAGTGCTAAGGTAATTAGAGGTATGAAAATGCTCCAAATACTTTTAATATCTTCTAGAAGATTGTTTCGAGCTTCACTCTGGAAATAAATAGCATAAAGATATATACCTAATGTAATGAATGAGCCAATTATAAAACTCCATTGAATTGTTATCCAAACAAGTGAGTTTTTAGCATTATCACCAGTTCCAATTGTTTTAGTGATAGTACCTTCTGAAGGAGTACCTGAAACTTTTTTATATGGTGGTTTCGACTTAGAATTATTACTGTTGTCTTGAAAAGTAAATTGATTGTTTGACATTTACTTTCCTAAATAAAAAGCATATTCAAAACGACGAGAATTAGTCTCAAAGTTAACTGTTGACGCATAATATGTAAAAAATAAAGTTTGGTTATTAATGGTTGCTAGTTCAATTGGAGATAATTTACCTTCGCCTAATGTATTCTTATGATTGAAAAAATCTAATTGTAAAACGTTTTCCTCTGTAATAGTCCCTGTATATCTTGGCTCTCCATCATCATTTTTAAAAGTAAAAATGAATTTTAGACCATTTATATCAAGTTTTATAGGATCATTACCTTCAAGATGAAGAATACCTGATGTTAAAAGTTCACGCTTATCAATTTCTATTTTTATTTGAATTCTACTATCAATTGCCATTTTAATTCCTACTTTAATATATTATGGAGAGTTTAATATTTTATGATAAACTGATCGTCTATAGTATTATATAACAAAAATATAATTCCCTCATTCGTTAAATATGAAATAGAGATCAGTTATTCAATTTTCACTTTCTATTCCCTAAGCAAATAAACCCCAAAATTCCCTACTATTTAATTTACCTTTGATAAAAGGGGCAAGCTACTTTTTACTTAATGATGAGTTATATTTGTCTTGACAAATAGTATCACTTATGATACATTTTGTAAAATTAAAAAGTATCAAATATGATACTAAAAGAAGTTATAATGTTCAAATCATTGATCCTTTCCGAACTCAAAAAACAAAAAAAGGCTCTATCTATCCCTTATGCGTCTATCGCTACCCGCTCTGGATTAGGGATTGCTACCGTGAAACGGGCATTTAGAGGAGAGTTGTAATGGATATTGGAACAATAGGTGTAGGTGCTATCATCGGTTCCGTGATTGTAGTGGGAAGCAATCTTTTTATTGCCCAGCAAAACCGCAAAAGAGATGAGATAAAAGAGCGGTTGGAAAAACTTTACTTGCCTATGAAAAGAGTATTGCAAAAACCAAATGCTATGCAAAACAAGTATGAAACTCTTTTAGAACTTGAAAAACTGTATGCTGAGTATGAACATTTGGCAGCACCGATGTTAATCTATGTGCTTGATGATATTGTAGATACATATTATTCTCTACTCAATGATAATTTGACAGAAAGTGGGATTGAAGAGAAGATGAGAGCAGGCAGTTTTACAAGCTATAACGAGGGCTCACGCAATTTTAATGAATTGATGTATGACCTATATGGCATTGTTGATGCAAACACTGAAGAGTTATTGAGACAATATCGAGGAGGTTTTAAACTGCATGCTTTAAAGTTTGCACAGTCTTTTTCATCATCTCCTTACTCGGCAAAGGTACATAAAAAAGGGTATCTTGGATACAGAGATGACGCTTAAGATGGAAATAAATCTGTTTTGCTAAAGATAAAAGGGGACAGGCTACTTTTTTACTTAATGATGTCTTGTTATAGTTGTATTAATCTTGATAAATAGTATCACTTATGATACCTTTAGTAAAATATTAAGTATCAAAAATGATACTAAAAAGAAGTCAATATGTTTAAATCATCGATCTTACCCGAACTCAAAAAACAAAAAGAGGCTTTATCTATCCCTTATGAGGCTATCGCTTCACGCTCAGGATTAGGCATTGCTACCGTAAAACGTGCATTTTCAGGTCATGATATATCACTCGATACGCTCGACAAAATAGCGATAACTTTGGGATGTGAGATTGCCATTAAACCAAAACAATCGGCAAAAGCACTCTATCAGGCGCAAATCGAGAAAAAAGCGCATGAGATTGTGAACCGAGTGATCCAAACATCTGCACTGGAAAATCAATCACCGAGTGATGAAGCGAAAAAGAAGATGCTCTCAGAAGCCAAAGCGATGATTGCAAAAATGCCGAAATCGAAAGTTTGGGCATGATATTTTAATTTTTGCCTTTTAATTTATAAAATCCATAGTAAGAGTTTAGTCGTTAAGTTAGACTATGAAGATTTATAGTCAAAGATGAGTTGCTAAACTTGACTAAGGAAATCCCACAAAGTGTTATACAACTTTAAGAAATACACTCACCTCTCCTACTTCTATTTACAATATATTGAAAGTATAGCTATTTTTTAGATCAAAATCCTCCTAATTACTGCTATACTTTCAATATATTAACACTGGAGCCTCTATGGATGATATTCGTTCACGCATCGGAAGTGCTATTGCATCCAGACGGACTGAAATCAATATGGAGCAAGAGCAGCTTTGTGATTATGCGCAGATTAGTAAAACGACCTTGTCTACGCTCGAAAATGCCAAAGGCAATATTTCGCTCCTCAATCTTGAAAAAATACTCGATGTGCTTGGGTTAGAGATCGTGATACGTGTTAAAGAAAAAGCATAGGATGAGATAGATGCAAAAAGGTGAAGTGTATCGCAATGAAAGATTTGTCGGGATCGTATCGAAAGAGAATGGAGAATATCAGTTTATTTACGATCAGGACTATTTAAACGATCCATTGGCACTCCCGATTTCGGTAGGGTTGCCTTTGCGAGCAGAGAGCTATACTTCATCCGTTCTTTTCCCCTTCTTCGCGAATATGTTAGCAGAGGGAAGTGCTAAAACCATCCAATGTAGAGCACTTCGTATTGATGAGAATGACCTTTTTACACGGTTGCTGAAAACGACGATGAGTAATACAATCGGATCAATCACTATCAAAGAAGTCAGCGATAATGAGGATAAATCATGAAATGTTTTGGATGCTTTAAACCGATTGCCTCTGGGGAATATTGTCCAAAATGCAAAAAAGAGCTGTTCAATGGGCGTCATATCAATCATCTGAAATTCGATATAAAAGAATTTTACGAGTACCGTCAATCCCAAGCGACACGTATCTCTATTTCCGGTGTTCAGGACAAAATTTCTCTACGGCTTGAGGGGAACGATCTCGTTCCGACAACGGATAAGGGGGAGTTTATCTTAAAACCTGTCCCCGCTACGCAGTTAAAACACTCCGAAGATATTGTTGCCAATGAGCATTTGAGTATGCAGCTTTCCAAACAAGTTTTTAAAATCCCGACGGCAGCAAATGCGATTATCCATTTCAGTAACGGCGAAATGGCATATCTCGTAAAGCGATTTGATTATGCCAAAGACGGAACCAAGCTCGATCAGGAAGATTTCGCATCGATCATCGGGATGAGTGAAGAGACGAGCGGAGCGAACTATAAATACGATTCGAGCTATGAAGTGATTGCCCTGAGAGCAAAAGAGGTTATGGCAGCAAGTTCCAGTGCGATAGAAGATTTTTATCGTCGCGTTATTTTTAATTATCTCATCGGAAATGGCGATGCGCATCTGAAAAACTTTTCGCTTTATCGACCCCAGGGGAGACGGGATCTCGATTTTACTCCTAACTATGATCTACTCTATACCAAATATCACATCAACGAAGAGTTCGGTGAGATGGGGTTGGAATTATTCGCTCAGCATGAAACAAAGTCTTATGGGGCTTTAGGGTTTTATTCTTTGGAAGATTGTGAGGTGTTCGGTACCATGATAGGTATTCCGCCAAAGCGTCTTGTCAAAATTTACCAAGATATTTTTTCGAATGTAAAAACGGCAGAGCAAATGATCATGGAATCATTTATGAGCGAGCGTGGTAAAATGGCATATATCACAAATTTTACGGAGAGAATTCAAAAAAGATTGTGCTACACTCTGCCGCAACATGGTTTTGAGTTTGATTCCGTAATTAAGCCATTGGCTCAAGAATATTTAGAACAGGTAAAAGTAAAAGCATGAAAGAACATTCCACTAAACAACTCAAACGAGACACTCTCGTCAAACTCAGTGATGGCAATATGGCGGTTCTCCGTGATAACGAACCCTCTGTTAAACGTAAAGTCGAAATGATGGTAGAGGGTAAGCCTCAGCTAGTCGTGATCGAATCATATACAATCGTCTCCGTATCGATCAAAGGCAAAGGGTGGCATGACATCACCCATACGGACAAAGAGAAAGAGCGACAATCCGCCCAGTCATAATCATTCTCCCCTTACCCCTTTTTTCTTCAGTATTGCCCATTGGGCATCATCATAGCCGTAAATATCATCATATACATTGACTGTGTTGCTGTTGTCTGCACTGATCGTCATGTAGCGTAACAGTATTGGGAGCTTTTTTTGCAGTCGGACGGAGATATCGGACTCTTCAAGAGTATCGGGGGATTTTTCTTCAGGATTTTCCCATTTCTCCATCATATAATCATAGAGTTTTTGGGGAGCGCTGAGGCGGATACATCCTGAACTCAGGGCACGGTTAGTTTTTTTAAACAATGCGGGGACGTTGGTACCGTGGAGATAGACGAAATGTTTGTTGGGGAATAAAAATTTTACTTTTCCCAGAGGGTTGGTCTCTCCCGCATCGGTTTTAAAAGTATAGGGGATCTGTTTTTTCCCGCTGTATCGGCTCCAGTCGATTTGGATGGGATCGACCTCGTAGAGTTCGCCTCTGACGTGTTCGTATACCCGTATGTCGTGATTTTGGAGGTAGGCGGAGATCTCTTTGCTCTCAAGGATATCTTTGCGGATGATGGTTTGTGGTGCGGTCCATGAGGGGTTGAGGACGGCATGAGAGATGGTGCTATTGAGAATAGGGGTAGGGCGTGAACCTCTTCCTACAATCGTTTTCATTGCCAGTACTTCATAGCCGTGATCGATGACTTTGAGGGTATAGGATGGGATATTGACATCGATATAACTGCCGTTTTTTCCGACTCCACGAGGAAGCCATCGAAATCGGTCGAGATTGATGAGCAGTTTTTTAATGATCTTTTGGGAAGTAGAAGAGGGGTTTTTTCCTGTCACGGCGGCAGAACGAAAGGTGCGTAGGGTGTCTCGTAGGCGATAGTACTCCTCATAATCGGGTGAGAGGGATGTGAGTGAGCGGGAGATGCGGTGGAGTTTCAAATACTCCTCTAGATACTCGGGATACGAGATCGCTTCGATTTGCGGACGATCCCATTCGAATCTCTCCGCTTTGGCTCTTTTACTTTCACGAAGCTCATCATAGGTACTCACCCCCTCATAGAGATCTTTTGAGAGTGTCATATAAGCATCGCTCAAAAGTATATCGAGCCAGTAGAGAGAAGCGTTATCCTCATCGGCTGTGGCATTGTTTTTGAGTTGCGCCAGTGCTTCGGTTATCTCATCTTTATGATAGCGCTTCGGATTTAGCCCTTCGTTATAGGAGTTATCTATAGCGCTTAGCAACTCTGTCGCATCCGATGTCAGGGTGGCATTTTGATCGAGCCATGCGAGGGATTCTAAATTTTTGCACCGTTGGTTGTAAAATCGGGCGGTTTCGATGGGATGGTTTAATCGGTCAAATCGGGGGGATTTTTTGATCTCGATCAACCGCTCACATAGAGGGGGAATCTCATCGCTCCATGAGTTAAGAGCCCAAAAGATAGTAGTGATCAGGAAGATTTTCGCTAATGAGAAGATGTTTTGTTCCATAGGGGTTATTTTGTTGGTTTGATGGTGAACTATAGCATAAAAAGGGCTATTAAATCGGGTAAATTTGGTAGATACCCCCCCCACAAAAACTCCATGATAAAGGAAGATTCTCTTTTTAAGTCTTCGCTTTAAGTAAGAATATTTTATACTCTCCCATATCAGAGAAGATAAGGTAAAGAGTGAAGATAACGTCTTTAACAATTTTGCAAAGAGTCACATTTGCTCTCTTTTTGCGTGAGATGAAAACACGTTTTGGTGAGTCTAAAATTGGCTATTTGTGGGTTGTTTTTGAGCCTTTATTACACATTGTTGTTATGTTGATTATTTTTGATTTTATGAGCAATAATATGATGCCTCAAGTCCCTTTTACATTATTTTTGGTGACGGGAATGATCCCTTTTTTCCTTTTTAGGACAATTATAAGTTCTCTCATGAACAGTGCAGAAGCCAATAAGGCATTATTTGCGTACAAGCCTGTAAAGCCGTTTGACACATATATTAGTCGAACACTATTAGAGGTTCTCATTTATAGCACTATTTTTGTAATAATACTAATAGGATTGGGGTGGTTGTTTGGTTTTGATATCATGATTGCCCATCCGCTTGAACTGCTTATGAATACGGGATTAATTATTGTTATGGCATTTGGAATTGGAATCGGATGCAGTGTTTTAGCCTATAAATTACCTCTAATCAAATTATTTGTCAAAGTTTTTTTAACCGTTCTTTATTTTATTTCTGCGATTATGTATCCTCTTTGGGTTCTTCCATCTAAATATATGGAATGGTTGCTTTATAATCCTTTATTGCATAGCATTGAGTTATTTAGGGAATCTTTTTTTTCTTATTATCCTCGAATCGACGGTATCAGTATGACATTCCCGATTATGGTAACAATCACCACTCTCTTTTTGAGTTTATGGTTTTACCAAAAATATAAATTTCAACTGGCAGCTAGTTCATGATACGGCTCGAAAATCTTTCTAAATCTTATCCTCTAAAAGAGGGTGGACGTCATTATGTTTTTGATAATTTTAACTTCACGTTTCCAGAAAACCACAGTATTGGTTTATTGGGTCCAAACGGTGCGGGAAAATCAACATTATTAAGAATATTAGGCAGGATCGATTTACCTGATAGCGGAAGGGTCATTACCGATAAAAAAATATCGTGGCCGGTTGGATTGAGTGGAGGATTCCAAGGCTCATTAAGCGCCCGCGATAATGTAAAATTCATTAGTCGCGTATATGGATATACGGGTGAAGCAATGCGTGAAAAAATAGCGTATGTCCAAGAATTTGCTGAAATAGGAGAGTACTTTGATGAGCCTATTAAAACATTTTCTTCAGGTATGCGTTCTCGTATTGCATTTGGATTGAGTATGGCTTTTGATTTTGATTATTATCTGATTGATGAAGTAGGTGCTGTTGGTGATCCTGCATTCAAACAAAAAAGTAAACTTGTCTATCAAGAAAAATTAAAAAATGCTAACGTCATTATGGTTTCACATGTTATGGCTGATATCAAGGCTTATTGTGATTATGTTGTTGTAGTTAATGGCGGCCAAGCGAGTGTATATGAAGATGTAGATGAGGGGATAGCAGTGTACCAGAAAATAGGACAAAAGAAATGACTTTTAAAATAAGTAGAGGATATACATTAGGTGTTATCTTGCCATTAAGTTTAGCGGCAGGATATTATTTTTTCATTGCAGCAGATCGTTATGTTAGCGAAAGTATCGTAACTGTGGCAAAAGCTAATGACATGGGCAGTGAATTGTCTGGACTGGAAATGATTACCGGTGTCACATCTTCTTCTAAACAAGATACGCTCTATTTGAGAGAGTATATTCATTCTCTTGATATGATCAAAAAATTGGATGAAAAAATTGCTTTGCGAAAAGCATATGAAGCGCAAAAACGTGACCCATTTTATCGTTTATACTCTTGGATGCCTCAAGAATTATATCAGTGGTATTACCGCAATCGCGTTGAAATTGTTTATGATGATTTGACTGGGTTACTTAAAATACGTGCAGAGGGATTTACCGCAGAGCAATCTCAGATGATATCATCAGCAGTTCTAGGAGAGAGTGAACATTTTGTGAATGAACTATCACATAAGATGTCTCGTCAACAGCTCATCTTTACTGAAGAAGAACTCCGTAAAGCTAAAGAACGCTACACAAATGCAAAAAATAATCTTATGGCATTTCAGAACCGATACGGAATCTTTGACCCTGTGGTTCAAGCGCAATCAAAAGCGACGCTTGCTACCGAATTTGATACTGAACTTGCCCATAAGGAAGCAGAATTACGGACGATGCTTTCCTATTTACAAGATAGCGCACCTCAGGTCATTACACTTAAAAGCGAAATTGAAGCACTAAAAGCGCAAGCTCAAAAAGAGACGTCCAGAATAGCCTCTGTGTCAGGCAAACCGATGAATGCTATGGCATCTGAATTCCAAAATTTGTCCATCGAAGCCGGTTTTGCAGAGGATACGTATAAACTTGCGTTGGCAGCTGTGGAAAAAAGCAGAATAGAAGCCAATCAGAAAACGAAATATCTTGCAGTGATTCAAAACCCACCTTTGCCGGAAATGGCTGAATACCCACGTAGAATTTACAATCTTGTAACCTTATTGATTGTTCTTTCAATGCTTTATGGCATTGCCAATTTACTCAAAGCCACTATAGAGGATCATAAATACTGATGAAAAAAATTGCCCCTTACTTATTACTTGCTTTTGCTCTTTCGGCCATTGCATCCGTCGATGTCTCATCAATCGCTTCTGCCGAAAAAAACGTTTCGACACTTGCTCCCCAAGATACAAGAGGCGTATTTGGTTCACACCTTTTTAGCGGAAATTTCACAAAAACAACGCAGCATATGTACAATCCAGATTATCGTTTAGCGATCGGTGATGTTGTTACGGTAAAAATGTGGGGGGCATTTGATTACGAAGTTCCTCATACGATCGATTCGCAAGGAAATATTTTCATTCCTCGTGTAGGGACGGTCAAATTACTCGGCGTTCGTAACGGAGACCTCGTCTCGACCATTAGTACTAGTATAAAACAAGTTTATCGTAATAATGTTTATGTTTACGCCGATATGGGAGCGTATCAAAATGTTTCAGTATTTGTAACCGGAAGTGTCAATAAACCGGGTCTATATTTAGGGCTTAGTTCTGATTCATTGGTCCAATATCTTGACAAGGCATCGGGGATTAATACTCAGTCAGGGAGTTACCGCCGTATTACCGTATTGAGAGATAATAAACCCTTTAAAAAGGTTGATTTGTATGATTTTATACTCGATGGTCAAATGGAGATGTTTGCTTTCCGTACAGGTGATGTAATCCTAGTAGAGAGTGTAGGGGGATATGTTCGTGTCAGCGGGGAAGTGTTACGTCCCTATCGGTTTGAATCTAAAGACACCCATCTTACACTCGCTAATCTTGCTGTGTTAGCGGGTACTAAACCAACAGCGACAAATGCGATTGTCAAAAGTTATGGGACAAATAATAAACTCAGTATCAAATCTTATCCGCTAAAAGCGTTTGATAAAGTGATGTTGAACTCAGGCGATGATGTTATGTTTATGCCCGACCACTCTGTTTCGATGGTACAGGTTAACATTGAGGGGGAACACGATGGATTGCATACGCTGATAGTTCCTAAAGGGACGTCATTGGCAAAAGTCAATGAGATGATCCGATTTAATCCTCAATCTAACAGTAATGCAATTCAAGTCTATCGTAAAAGTGTTGCAGAAATGCAAAAAAAACTGATCGATGCTCAGTTGCGTGAGTTAGAAACTCTGGCGCTGACCACACCGTCCATCTCCCCGCAAGAAGCGTCGATGCGCAGTAAAGAGGCTGAATCGATTTTACAATTTATTGAAAGAGCGCGTAAAATTGAGCCCAAAGGTCAAATTGTCATCACAGATATGTCGGCATTGGATAAAATCGTGCTACAAGAGGGAGATATCATCAATATCCCTGCAAAAAACAATATTGTTGTCGTTCAGGGCGAAGTGACAATGCCGGGGGCTTTTACGTATGAAAATCAGAAAAATATTGATGATTACATCGCTATGGCTGGAGATCTAAGCGAACGTGCAAATGAAGAGAGAATTCTAGTTATACGGGCTAATGGTAAAGCCGAAAAATACGACAACTCCTTTTTTGCTTTAAGTGCAAAACCGGGAATAGAGGAAGGGGATGCGATTTTGGTACTTCCAAAGGCTGAGGGCAAATCGCTTCAAGTGACCAGTGTCGTCACTCAAATATTGTACCAGATTGCTATTGCTGCAAAAGTAGTACTTGATCTATAAACTATTCTTTAGCAAAGTGCTGTTGATTCTCAATCTATCTTAAGTGACGATTTAATAAATCTGAATTATAATCAATCAATTTAGGTTATAAAGGATCACCCATGGCAGAAGTTATATCGGTAACAATAGTCGACAACGTCCTCACAATTATTTATGATGAAGCAATGACACTCGAAAATCCCTCCGGCGTAGAGTTTAAAACCAGTTTAGGGGCGACTATTAATGTCAGTAACTTTACGGGGGGGGGTACAAATACGTGGACATTAACACTTGATACCACGATAACCTCCACTGATTATCTGGTAGGGGTAATGCAATACGGTGCGATCCGTAATGATAGCTATCAATATCTTTCACAGGGGACGATGTTTGTGGGAGGAAGTGGCATTACGACCATGGATTTCAGCGAAACAGGTATCAATTATCCGAGTCCATATATGTTTTTCACTGGAGAGGGTTCGGATACTATCGCCACGCCAGTGTGGAGTGCGGATATCATCAACCTAAGCGAATCTACCCCAGCCTCCGATACAGTAGGCATGGGTGATCAGTGGTCAACTCGTCCACTCGATCAGATCGATTTGATCACCGGGTTTGATGTTTCCGGTACCTCCACGAACGACAAACTAAGTTTCCAATCCAAATTAATAGCTGCAAATGTTACCGATGCAAACGGTACCGATGTGGGTACTATAGCGACACACTCGATTACCAGCGGTATTGTTACTTTTAAAAATAGTTCCGGTATTACTGTCGCCATTACCGATGATACGTTATTAGCGGATGCCTATAACTACCTCCATACTAATCTTAGTGTTCCCGGTACCACTGTGGCATTCGAAGCCGGCGGAATTATCGATGCCTTGATCGTTTTTCAACGAGGATCAGCCGAGTTAGGGAGCACCTTGATTGCTCTCGATGGAATCTCCGGTGTTACGTTGGGGACTGCGGCTGCGACAAATGTTGTTCAGATCATAGACACATCCGCACCTCTGGCACAGATGGCATCGGCAACGTCCAATGGTCTTACGGTTCACTTTGCTGAAGCAGTTACCGCTATCGATATCAGTGATATTAAACTCTACAAAAACGGTACGAGTATCGATATGGGAACCATTACGGTTAGTGGGCTTGGAACAGCGAATATCACTTTGTCGACACCAACCTCCATCACTTCTACCGATTTCGTTGTATTTGATGCGTCTGCAATCGGTGTAGCTGATAATATGATCACCGATGCATTTGGCAACACGGGAGCATTGTTTAGTGGACTTTTTCTAACTGCCATTGGGGGTTCAGGGAACAATACCATCGATCTTACCTTGCTTAGCGGCGTTGATGAAGCCGAGGGAAAAGACGGCGATGACATCCTGATCGGAAATGACAACGATAACTGGATTGCAGGAGGCAGCGGTAATGACACGATCTCCGGGGGTAATGGCAATGATGAGCTCGTGGGTGATGATGCCCTGAT
>NZ_JAQTYM010000061.1:7139-14264 GCF_028688295.1 Sulfuricurvum sp. | reverse complement strand
ATACGGCTGGAAATACCCATACCTATACTCTTGTTGCAGGTACCGGGAGTACAGACAATACCTCTTTTACAATCAGTGGCAATCAACTCAAAACCAATGCTATTTTCAACTATGAAATTGACAATAGTTACTCTATCCGCGTCCGTACCACTGATCAGGGGGGGCTTTTTTTTGAAAAAGCCTTTACCATCACAGTTAGCAATCTAAATGAAGCACCCACCGTTACCTCCGGCGCTTCTGCCGGCGTGAATGAAAATATTCCGATATCGACCGTCGTCTACACGATCACCGCCACCGATCCTGATACGGGACAAACACTCTCCTACAGCATCGGCGGTACGGATAGCGCCTTTTTTAATGTCAACACCTCTAGCGGAGCAGTCACTTTCAAAGCTTCGCCCGATTTCGAAACCAAATCGAGCTATTCGATTACCGTCACGGCCTCAGACAACGGTTCTCCCGTCCTTTCCACTTCCAAAGCCGTAACTGTTTCGATCAATAATGTGAACGAAGCACCTACCAACATCTCCCTCGACAACACTTCCGTCGCCGAAAATCAGCCTTCAGGTACGACAGTTGGAAACCTCTCTACCACCGATCCCGATACGGGCAACACCTTCACCTATTCGATCGTCGGCGGAGATTCCACCTCGTTCTCGATCAGCGGCGCTCAGCTCAAAACTGCCGCCTCTTTCGACTTCGAAACCAAAAACACCTATTCGGTCACAATCCGCTCTACCGATCAGGGAGGACTTACTTTCGATAAAATCTTTACCGTCTCAGTCACCGACGTAAACGAAGCGCCAACCATTACTGCCCCCAACAGCGGAAATGCCTATTCCGCTAATGTCGCTGAGAACACCACTGCCGTTGCCGACATCGACGCAACCGATATTGAGGGCAGTACCTTAACGTACTCTCTCAACGGTACCGATGCGGTACGTTTTACGATCAATTCAGCAACAGGGGTTGTCACCTTTACTACGGCTCCCGATTTTGAAAGTCCCTCCGATGTTGGAGGAAACAACGTCTATAACTTTACTGTCACCGTCAGTGATGGCAGTCTTAGCGACACCCAGGTCTTTGCCATCACGGTCACTGATATCAATGAATCCCCTGCCGCTGATTACCGTTTTGATGAATGTACGTGGATGGGAACGTTGGGAGAAGCCAAAGATAACAGTAACAATAACTATGATGCAACCCCTAAAAGTGCTAATAGCACTACTATCCCTCAAGTTTCGCCTCAAATTATCAACAACGGCGCACTGTTTGCGCGTACTAATCAGCAATACGTCGAGCTCCCAAACCTCCCACAAAGCGTACCTAACTTTCATGATGGTTTTACAATAACGGCGTGGGCAAAATTTTCAGGTAGTGCGGGTAGTTGGGAACGAATTTTCGATATAGGAAACGGCCTGAATCAAAATAATATTTTTTTAGGACGTCGAGATACCTCCAATGATCTGGTTTTGGGTATACACGATCCAGGAACTGAGCAATATACAGTGGCTACTAATGTAATTTCAGATACCAATTGGCACTTTTGGGGAGCGACGTGTAACGGAAGCGGAGTATGTAAGCTCTATAAAGATGGCGTCAAAATCACTGAAAAAACTAATATGAAAATCCCTGCCAATATTACACGGACGAAAAATTACATCGGCAAAAGTAACTGGAGTGCTGACGCCTATTTGGAAGGAGGGGTCGATGAACTTAAATTTTTTGATTCCACTTTATCAGATTCAGATATGTTAACCATCTATACAAATGAATCAGCTGGAAAAAATTATGACGGCACCACGCGAAATTCTGTCAATTGTGTGTTAAATCCTATTACCGATTACCATTTTGATGAATGTAAATGGACTGGAAGCAATGGAGAAGTTGAAGACAATAGTACAAATAGTCTCAACGGAACTATTCAAGGAACAGCACAAACAACAATGGATGGGCTCTTAGATAATGCAGGCTTTTTTAACAACAGTACAGGAAATACCGATGCTATCATTATCCCTGATTCTAATCTTTTGAGCCCTCATACCGGCACTAACGGCGAAATCACTATCAGTGCGTGGGTTAAACTCAATGCTTATCCATCAACAGCTCTTCAGGCGAGAATTCCAATCGTTGCAAAAGGAGATAACAACAACTGGGAATATGCTTTATACGTCTATCGAGATCATAAAGCAGGCCTCTCTGTATGGCAGAGCAGTGGTAGCAGTTATATGGAAATTTCTGGAGGAGACTTAGCCTTAAATACATGGTATCACATTAGCGGTGTACTTAAAAAAGGGAGTTTTGCACGAGTATATATAAACGGTAATTTGGTTGTCGAATCAACCAGTGGATTTAGCGGCACAACCACAAATGGGACATCTCCTTTGTATATTGCCAGACGAGGTTCAGGTAATAACTATCTTAATGGATATGTAGATGAAGTCAAAATTTTTGACAAAGCACTTTCTCAAGCTCAAGTAACTGGTATTTATACAAATGAATTATCAGGTAGCAACTTTGATAACACCTCACGAGAAGCCTCATGCTGTTGTGTTCCTCTCGGTACTAACCTCATCGCAAACCCGAGTTTTGAAACGCTATGTGGAACAAGTATCGTACAAGCATTTGGTAATGTAGCTGGAGGAACCGTCAACATGCGAAATAATGTATGTGGATGGACAATGAACGGGAGCGGGATGGAGACGTGGGAAAACACAACATCACCCTCTGCTAGCGACGGTACTGTTTTCGTCGAGATAGATGGCTACAGTACCACAGTTGATCAACTCTCACAAACGCTCAGTGCCCTCACTGGAATACACTACGTTATTAGCTTCGACTATAGAGCACGCGATGGTGGAAGTGATAGAATCATTGCCAAATGGAACGGCGCGGAAATCGGGACTTTCACCGGAATTACTACTGGATGGCAAACGGCGCAGATAGAAGTCGTCGGAACAGGATCAGATATACTCGCGTTTGAAGAGCCTTCTGCTGATAATAATTCTTTAGGAAGTTGGATCGATCATATCCGTGTTGCCGAGGGAACTTTAAGTACACCGCAAAACTACAGTTTCGACGCTTGGGACAACTTCCGCTCCATTAATGACCGAAATATCTCTACTAAAATCGTCAATAAACCCTTTACCCTCACGGTAGC
Source organism: Sulfuricurvum sp. (assembly GCF_028688295.1). Classification (GTDB taxonomy): domain Bacteria; phylum Campylobacterota; class Campylobacteria; order Campylobacterales; family Sulfurimonadaceae; genus Sulfuricurvum. The sequence goes on along the minus strand of NZ_JAQTYM010000061.1, from coordinate 11,104 downwards.
ATCTCTGAATGAAACAAACACGGATTTTCAAGATTTCAATGGAACCGTATGTGCGAAAATCATCAATAATGCCGATCAAAATATCAGCGGATGGAACAAACTCCTCTTTATAGATCAGAATACATCGAATACCTCTTTCACCCTAAACCGTGCTATCGGTGGAACTGATAGTGCGGGAGTAAAACTCTACTGGATAAAGAATGTGGATAGTACCTGTCCGATCACAGGAGAAGACAATTCCTCAACAGCAAGTGACCGATTCTCAGTTCGACCTTCCTCTTTTGCGGTTACTACAACCACAACCAACGCCGTTGCCGGAATCAATTTTGATATAAACTTCACCGCACCAATCTACGGAGCCACTACTGCATCATCCGATTACAACGAGAGTAGCGGAGAGACATTTGATGTCACCATCGCAGAACACAATGCAAGTTGTACAACAGGAATATTCACTCCTCCTCTCACATCATTTTCATTCGTTAATGGAACCAAAACATTTACCACTCGCTATAGCGAAGTGGGAATACTTGATCTGAATATTTCCGATACCACTAAACCATGTACCTCTCGCTATACTCTTATTGACTGTGATGATGCCAATGTCAGTGATGGGACTAATTTTACTGCCGATCTATTACCGATCGGATTGACGCAAAAATCGATTACCGTTACCCCTCACCATTTTGATGTCAATGCGACTCTCTCTAACTTTGATGGAAGAACATTTACCTATCTCTCGACCGATCTCACTATGTCAGCCCAACTCGATCTTAACATCACTGCTAAAAACGGAGAAAATAATACAACTACAAACTATACCTCAGGGTGCTATGCAAAAGACACAACAGTGACCCTTCCACACTCAACTGTCCCCTCGCCATTAACTCAAATTTTCTATCACGATTCGATCACCCTAGTCGATACCAATATCTCTAAAGCAAGTTCTATCACCTCCACCTATGACGCATCCAAATTTACCCAAGGTGTAGTTACGCCACGAATTACCTTCAACTTCGATCGTAACAGTTCCATCCCGATCAATCCGTTTGATTTTAATATCACCTCAGCCGATGTGAATAATACTGATGCTGTAACAGGAACCAGTACTCCTCTAGGTGATACCACATTCATTTTTGGTCGTGCACGTGCCTATGATGTCACTACCAATGAGGCTTCTGCCCCTAATCCTATCGAGTTTGAAGTCTACAGTAGTACTTCTGGCGGATTTGTGAGTGGAATGCCGCAAAACGTCCTCAAATGGTACCGCAACCTCGATCACGATACCGCTGCTACGGGAAATGTTATCCAAGGCGGCTTCAGTGCGGGAGGAAATGATATCGATACTTCTGCTGCACCTTCCGATGGGCTTCAGATGGTAACCATCACCTCCAACATTGACAGAACCATCCATTTGGATATCACCCCTTGGTTATGGTATTCTCCCAAATATAGTTACAACTATAATGGTGATTGCACACAACACCCTTGTTTTAATTACGACTACACTGATGCGTCAGTTGGGGTACAAGGGGTAAACAGCGGAACGTTCCAAGGGAGTGATTTTCAAATGACACCGGCAAAAAATATCACCAACAAAGGGGTTAAACTCTTTCGATGAGAAAAGGTCTAACCCTCATAGAGCTCATCCTCTCGATGATGATCATTGGCATTGTTTTTACCGTCATTCCCCGTCTGGTGATGTCGATGAACCAAAGTTCCCAAGTCACCATCAAAGAAGAAGCGATGTACAACGCCATGGCACAAATTGGGATGATCCTCAATCTGCCGTGGGATAATAACAATACCCAAAATCCTCAAATCCTCTCCGTCAATGCAGGAGATGCAGCCTTTGAATGCAATACCACCAGTGGCTACCGCATTGGTGGATTTGTCGGGGGACGTAACTGCATCACCCCTCCAGGAGTCAACTATGCAGCCGCAGCAATCATAAAAGAAGATGCAGAGAGCAACGATATTGACGACTTTCACGATACGAATCTCACCGCAGATAAAAACTGCTCCAGTGGAGTAAAGGGACTATACGCTATCGGTACAACCGTGATATACACAGATGATCCCGCTTCTACCGGAATTGCAACGTTGAGTACTAATCCAAAAGCAGCCGGTCAATATTCCAACACCAAATATATTCTGGTACGGGTAGGATACGGAAACGATAGCCAACATACAGGGTGTATCACCGCATTGCAATACCACTCTTTTAACATTGGAAACATTCAAATCAACTCACGGAACTGGAACTGATGAAACGCCACGGATATACCCTTATCGAGATCATCATCACAGTTGCCATTACAGGGATTCTCTCAGTAGGGATGTTTAAAGCGTTCGAAGCGATCACGTTGCGGAGTGAAAAAGCGAAAATCCTCACCACCCTCTCGATCGATAGTCAAAGCGCACTTGATCAAATCAGTATTCTCCTCTACAATCGTGCCCCGATGTCAGTTAGCGGATACAACCTCGGAGATGCAACACGAACACCTCTTGCAACCGCAACCGATAAAAAAATCATCGAGTGGCTCGGTTTAGCGAGTGAAAGCTATGTTGCTGGTGATTACAGCGGTTTTGTCGATATGAATCGCTCTGATTACGCAACCGCTACTCTCTATACTCCCCAAACTACCAAAGCATCCATCGAAACGACTCAAGCAAACAAATGGGGAAGTTTTAACTGGGCAAATAATGAAATCGCTCTTGTCTTTTCTGGAACGTTTGATGAGGGGGTATCGACTGTGCACCCTATCACGATGAATGTCGATAATAGCATTGTTTTTAGCGGTGCAGCCCCGACAACGATTTATGAGAAATACAACCTTATTGACTCTGCGTACACGGTTGCCCGCGGTGCAGATATTGATCAATCTGCAAACTGTATCACAACATTGGGGATCAGCTCAACAGCGATTGACAACACCCTTTTTCTCTTTTACGATTACCGTCCTTGGAATGGAGAGAGTTTCTGTGCTGACTCCACAAACCGTAGTGGTGTTGTAAGTATTCTAGCGACTAATGTCAATGCATTCCGTGCCCAAATGATCAACGGGACAATCCGTCTCGCTATCGACACCAACCGCACAGTACGCGGAGGAAATCCGGTACGCTTATCCAAACAAAAGGTGGTGTTCTGATGCGTCACGCTTTTGGCCTCCCTCAAGTACTCCTTATTATCCTTTTTGTAGGTGGGATTGTCACGGTTACGATGCGCTATGCGTCACTGGGTGCACAGCACTATGCCGACAGCTACACACGTGAACAGGCAGAGCTGTTTTTACAAAGTGCAACTGAAGCAGCATTGTTGCGCCTAAGTACCTACGATCGAAGCAGTGGAACGTGTATGCCCAACGTCACCGTTCGCTCATCTGATGGAAAATTTGAAGGAAATGTCACTATTGAACACTATTATTTAGCTGATGGCAGCACCTGTTCCAACGTTGCCTACACTCCCATTCAATCCGAAGAGTCTCATGGCATGGTAAGTATACGTATTATCGTCACCTCCGATAACACAAATGCTAAAATTCTTCATCCGATACGATTAGAGCGAAGGAGCCTGCAACGCCCATGAAACGAAATGCTTTTTCTCTCGTCGAACTTATCTTTGTTGTCGTCCTTATCGGTGTCATCAGCGGTATCGGATTTTATATGAGCAGACCCGATTATAGCCGTCAAGATGCCCAATATGCTCTACTAAAACTCAAAGAGGCACGTTATCGTGCATTAGGATATGACGCACTGGACAATGCAGGATGTGTCACCCTAACCCAAGTTGCACTATCTAGCAACGAAACACCCAAACATGAGATTAAATCGACCATCACCCTAACCCCTAACGTCCCTACCATCTGTTTTGATGGAATGGGGAGACCACATAATGGAAATTCTGTAACATTAAATACTTTATTACCGGGTGATTTAAATATAAATTTCAAAAATAGTGATAA
>NZ_JAQTYM010000061.1:0-7039 GCF_028688295.1 Sulfuricurvum sp. | reverse complement strand
TCACCCTAACCCCTAACGTCCCTACCATCTGTTTTGATGGAATGGGGAGACCACATAATGGAAATTCTGTAACATTAAATACTTTATTACCGGGTGATTTAAATATAAATTTCAAAAATAGTGATAAAAACACCACTATTCGCCTGTTTAGTGGAACGGGATATGCTATAATCCCTTGCAATAACTAATGTAATTTTTTAATTTTGCCGATATAGGTACAGAAAAAAAACGTGGCAAGCAGGGCAATGGAACAGCAAAAGATACTTCTTATAGAGCATGATCACATCCGCGCGTACCAAGATGGGATATTTAGCGAACCCTCTGCACGTGAATACAAAGAGCTCATTTCCGGGGCCATTGTTCCACTATCACTCCTTAATACCCATACCCTAAAATTCCCCAACCATCTCAGTGAAGATGAGCTACGTATTCAAGTAGAAATTCGGATGTTCGAAGAGGGTAACCTCGTAAGCGACGAAGAGTACACAATCGATTATATTCGCCACTCGATTGCCACTGATGATAGCAGTTTGGTAGAAGTTTTTGCCCTCTCACATACCAAAGCAAGTGAATACTTTGCCTCTGCCCTCACAAAATCCCCTTCTATCGATCGTATTATCCCCGGATTTTTGGTCTACGGCTCTCTTTACCCGAAGTTGGAAGCGAAAAACGATCTGTATATTTATTGGGGTGAAGAAGAGGCGTATGCCGCCATCTACCAAGAGGGTCGCTACATTGCCCATCGTAGCATTGAAACTCTCGCATCTATCGCCGTCGATACAGGATTAGATCTTCCTAAACTCAAGAGCTTCTTATCTACCAAAGGGGTAATCGAAGAGAATTATCTTAGCGAAGAATTAAACAAATATATCCTTATCCAAGAAAAAATTGCTAAAAATATCGAACGGATCGTCCATACCATTAATCATAAAAGAGGTCTTTTCGCTCTTAATGGAATCGATAACTGCTACCTCGATTTTGAAGGTGAAAATATCCTTGGACTCGAAAGTGTTTTTGAAGCCTACGGGGTAAAAGAGGTCAGATTCATCCCCCTAAAGCGCGAAGGATGTTCTCCTGAGACTATCCATGATGCCCTTTGCAGCGATGCACTCATAATTCAAAAAGAGGGGATGCTGAATCTCTCTCCTTATTTACGAAAAGCTCCGTGGTATGCCAGAGAAAGTGGCAAGTTTTTAGGCTTTCTAGGTGGAGCCCTTGCCCTTGTTCTCATCTCTTCCATCAGTATCGGATGGATGATCAGTAATGAAGAGACACGCCAAGCCGAGTTAAGTGTGCAGCTCGATACCCTTAAAAAAGAGACCGCATCACTTGCAATAACCCTTAAACAAAACAATAACCGTCTTCATCAAGAGCAAAATAGATCCTCAACACTCCAAAACGAGATAGCCCTCTATCATGGTGCCGAGGAGACTGCCGTATTGATTCACGATATGCACGCCGCACGTCAGCAGTTTCTCCTCGATACAACACAGGAGCTAGGGCGTTATCGCCTCGGAGCGATGCTGATGGAGCAAAACGGTTCCAAAGAGATGAGTATTCTGGTTGTTTCAGAGTACCGCAAGCGCGATGATATCGCTAAACTGATGAGTGGACTCTATGCTCGTGGGTATCAAGATGTTCAAACCCATGAAATCAAACTCGATAACAACAATACAACCTATAACAGCCTCGTAAAGGTGACGCGATGAACGATCTAGACGTACAGCTCGATAACCTCGACGAACAGCTAAGCGCCTATGAGTCCAAACAACGATGGATGATCTACCTCGGTAGTGCTTTGGGTATTTTGGTGATGGGATGGATGTTTTACCTCTCGGATGCAATGGATGAACTGACCGCTCTTGAAGAACAGAACAGTGCTCTCGTAACTCAAATCTCCGAAAGCTCCCCCGAAGCATACCGTGCAAAAATAGCCCAAAGTGCCGATGCGGCGATCAAAGAAGCAACAAAAAGTGCAGCTTTGGAAACGGAGAAACAGGCTCTTCTTCTCCAAATGGCAGCATCGTCAGGACTTATCTTTGATAACCGTCATTACGCTACGATGCTCGATATTTTATTGGAACGTTCAGTCAGACTAGGGCTTAGAATCGAGCTTATGGATTCGGTCGATAGCGATAAAGTGTTTTTTGGTAAAGTAAAACAGTTTAAAAAATTGACCATCATAGGAACAGGGAATTTCCCCGCTATCGCCGATTTTCTAACCTTTCTTGAAACTAAAAGTTCTCTGGTAGAAATTCAAAGTGTCCAAATCCGTACCGATGAGGAGAAACCGCGATTCGAAGCAGTTATCCTCTATATGGGAGTTGCTTTATGAGTAAATTCTCTCTCTTCATAACATTATTACTTAATGTACCACTTTTAATGCACGCCCAAATGTATGATCCCTTTGCTAAAACAGCCAAAACAAAATCCTCTTCCCCTCTAGGGTTGCTCCCTCCACCACCGATGATGGCGTCAGAACCCATAATTATACCAACGGTTGTTAGTGCAATTATGAATAATAAAGCCTTTATAAACGGAGCGTGGTACGCAATCGGTGATAAAGTCGATAACAAAGAAGTCACCTATATTCAAAACAATTTCGTCGGTCTCAAAGAGGGCAATCGCCTCACTATGATTAGCGTCGGCTCAAACCGCCGTGTACTCGGTACAAAGGATGTTCCATGAAAAAAATAATTTTATTGCTCGTATTACTCTACCCTTTTTTACACGCAGAGATGTGTGAGAATAAACGTTTTAGCCTCAGCGCTTACCAAAACCGAGGCGGTGCTCTGACACTGATGGATTTAGTACGCGATGTTGCTCAGACGTGTAATATCAGTGTCGTATTCGAAGATAAGCGAGCGAAAGAGCGTCTCTCACAACCTCTGGATATGGTCAACATACAAGACTACAGTGTTCCAGAACTTTTTACCTTTATTTTTGATGAACACAATCTTTTTCACACTTATGATCCGATAAAAGGGGTGGTCCGCGTCTCTTATACTAATACGGTCAATTTTAATATCGATTACATCAATATGTCTGAGTTAGTTACCGAATCGACCAAATCGATCACCGTTGGACCAAGCACTAATACCGGGGCCAACACAACTGGGACAACAGGAAGTGCCTCTACATCAAATACAAGCTCATCCTCAGGTAGTACAGGAAGTAATGGAGGAGCAAACAGTGATTATACAAATGTACGTGCCATTTCAACCTTCACATTTTGGGATCAACTCCAGAATCATATCCAGCAAATTTTACAGGTGGATGAAGAGTACAATGAAGCGCTTAATAAAACTCTCGTAAACCGTGATGCTGCCGTCGTTACTATTACCGGCACTAAACGTCAAATTGACGGTGTAAAACGCTATCTTAATAAACTTGAGTCTCGCATGCATTCTCAAGTGATGCTCGAAGCACATCTAATCGAACTTACCTATAATGATTACAGTTCAATCGGAGTCAATTGGAGTGATTTTAGCCTGGCATTGACAGGAAGTTATTCCAATGCCTACACTAATATTGTCGGTACTTCTAATCCTATCTATAAATTCGGGGTAGATTTTAATCCTGCCGGATTGATTAATTTCCTCAAAACATACGGCGATGTTGAAGTGCTATCAAACCCAAAAATTCTTACCTTGAGTAACCAACCTGCCGTTATCAATGTCGGACAGCAACTTAGCTATCTCTACCAAAATGGTGCTATCGCTTCCTCAAACACCCAAACCTCTGCTACAACTACCAACACTCTTGGCTCAGTTTTTGTTGGACTAACACTGAACATCATCCCTGAAGTGACCGAAGACGGATACATCATTATGCGGATCAATCCCATCACTAGCGAACTGTTAAACGAAAATGAGCTGAGTTCAAATAGTTCGACTACGGGAAGCTCAACAACTCAAACGCAACGAACCATGCCGCCGGATACACGTGTCAAACAGATGACTTCGATTGTTAAAGTCAAAGATTCCCAAAAAGTATTGATTGGTGGATTGATTGAGAAAAAAATTTCCAAAGACAATACTAAAGTACCTTTTATAGGAGATGTTCCACTATTTGGCCGTTTATTTAACAATGATACCGATACGGTACGTAAAAGTGAACTCTTTATCCTCATCACTCCGACATTGATTAAACAAGATGTTTTCCCCTCTATCGACGATGCCATTCTAAAGCGGTTTGACTAAAATGTCCAAATGGCTTGAAGCGGCAGATCAGTTCGAAGAACGGCGAGATAGTCGTGATTATTTTGAAATGCAAAGTGCCCTCGGAGCGATTGAGAAAATCCATGCCGTTTTAAGCTCAACAACTCGTCAACTCGTATTTTTGATTGGTGAACCGGGAAGCGGAAAAACATTTCTCCTCAATCTTTTGTATGAACAAATGACAGATCAACGCCATGTTATCTTGATCGAGACCCCTTTTATCACCCCGATTAATCTCCTCTATCAATTGATTCGGCATAAAGGTATAGAACCTGTTGGTGAAAACATCGAAGAACTCCGCACGCAAGCCATAGAACTTTACCTATCAAGTGATCATGTTATTATGATCGATGAAGCGCAGCTGCTGAGTACAGAAATGAGAGAGTTTATCCGTATTCTCGCCGATTCAAAAGCATTTTGGTTTATGCTGGCAATGCATAAAACAGAAGGAGAAGCTATTTTGCGTGCTCCCCACTTTAAAAGCCGCCCGCACAAAGTGATTGAACTTACACCCCTTACCCTGATCGAAGGAAAAAATTATCTTCATCGCGAATTATTGCGGATCGGATTTTCCGAAATTATCGATGAAATTTCCCCTAAAATGATCAAACATGCCCATAACATCAGCCAAGGAAATTTCCGAAATTATAAAAAACTCTTTCATCACCTGTTTCAACTTCTGCACTACACCAATGTTAACGCTAAATCCAAATATCTTCGCCCCTCACAATGTACAATAACGATGGCTGCAATGGATGCGGAGTTGCTCGATGATTAATAATTTTGACACCCTTGTAGCACGCTGCACCGCTATGCGTCGCCGTCGAATGATTCGACTCTCACTGTTCATTACTGGAACGATCTTAGTACTCGTTACGTTGGCTGCACTCACTATACAATGGAGTATTCTCGCTGCTCCTCAGACACCTATAGAAAAGCCATCTGAGACCAAACCCCAACCTGTTTCACTAAATTCAACCGTTGTCTCACCTGCACCGCAACCTAGTGCGCAGCCACTCTCTTATTCACTACCGATGCGTGATTCGACAAAAGCACGCGCCTTTGTGATTCAGCTCACTTCTAGTAAATCCTATGCCGACGTTAATGCGACTCGCCATAAAATACCTTCCCAATATCTTCCTAGTCTAGCAATTTACGCTATCAACGGATTTTATACATTGCGTTATCTCGATATTTATGACCGTGCATCCTTACCACAAGCAATAGAGTATTTTAAATCATTAGGCTTTAATGCACCAACAGCCTATAAATACAACCCTGAACGCATCGCCATTTCAGAAAACAATATCCCAAAATTAACCTCACTTCCCCTATCTGGCACCACTAGTGCTAATGATGTTCTTATACCGGTTACATCTGCGGCTGCTCAAACGCCCGCTAAAAACTTTACTAGCAATCGTGTGTTCAGTGTCCAGACTTCTGCCAAAAGTACGACTGCTGATTTCATTAGTGCCTATCGTACCAATCCAAAATATGAAACTGCATTAATCATCGCACGTGATTTTTACACTCAGGAAAACTATGTCGATGCGGCCATTTGGGCTAAAAAAGCAAACCAGCTCAACCGTGAGGTAGAAGAAGCATGGCTTTTATACGCTAAATCATATTACGCCCAAGGGCGTAAGGATGAAGCAATCAAAATTTTGGAACTCTATCTCAACTACAAAGATTCCAAAACCGCCTCTGACTTGGTTCGGACGTGGAAATTAAACAGCATACACTAAGGAGAAGAGGATGATCCGTCAACAAGTACGATTGGGAGATTTGCTCATTTCCGAAGCTCTTATAACACCAGAGCAACTTGAACATGCGCTCCAACAACAAAAAGATTCCGGTTTTACCAAAAAATTAGGAGAAGTCCTTGTTGATGAGGGGATGGTATCCCATAAAGAGATGGCACTGCTCCTCTCCAAACAATTAAAAATCGATTTTGTCGACCTCTTTGGTGAAAAGATCGATTTTCAATCCCTTGCCAAGTTCTCAATCTCTTTACTCACAGCAGCAAAAGCTATCCCTTTTAAAGAAGATGAAGATTACGTCTATATCGCTACTTCTGATCCATTAAATTTTGATGCTCTCGAAGCTCTTGAACGTAATATTGCAACGAAACCAATCAAAGTATTTTTATCGCTAAGCGAAGATATCACCCATATTTTCCAACGTCTTGAAATCATTAAAAAAACACAGAGTATCGCCGCTGAAGTCAAACGAGAGATCAATAATGAAGGTTCAAAAGGAGCTGAAGGTGATGCAAGTGCTGTTATGCAGCTCATCAATCTCATTATCAAAGATGCCGTTTTACGACGTGCCAGTGATATCCATATCGAACCGGAACTTCGTTCCATGTCCGTACGAGCACGTGTTGATGGGATCTTGCAAGAGACATTTGTTTTCGATCTGGATATTTATACGGCTCTCAACTCACGGATTAAACTTTTGGGTAATCTCGATATTTCTGAACGCCGAAAAGCACAAGATGGCCGCTTTAGCCTCGATGTAGCCGGAGGTAAATACGATTTTCGTCTCTCCAGTACCCCAACACTCTTTGGTGAATCAATCGTTATGAGGATTCTCGATCAGCAAAAAATCCTCCTCAAGCTCCATGAACTCGGATTTGAAAACAAAAATTTAGAAAAATTCAATGAAATCATCCATGCACCGTTTGGAATCGTCCTCATCACAGGTCCAACCGGAAGTGGTAAAACGACCACCCTTTACGCGGCACTTAATGAAGTCAAAAGTATCGAAAACAAAGTATTAACGATCGAAGATCCTATCGAGTATCAGCTCCCTCTGGT
>NZ_JAQTYM010000008.1:45493-64067 GCF_028688295.1 Sulfuricurvum sp. | reverse complement strand
GTACCGGTATGGGCTTGTCCTACAACGTCACGTCCTTCCATAATAACGGGGATAACCATTTGTTGAATCGGGCTTGGTGTTTTAAAACCGGCATGATTGATACTTTGCATGATCTCTTTTCTAAGACCAAAAGATTCAAATGTTACCAAGTTTTCGTCTGTGATTGCTTCTTCTATTACGTTCATAATTTACCTTTGTATATACGCCACCAGAAAACCTATTTCCGGCCAGTTACGCTTGCCCACTCATGGGGAGAGAAATTTTGGATAAGTTGGATTCTCATCCGCGAGGGCACCTTTTAAAAAGATCCAATAATCTCTTTAGAAGGTACCCAAAATTCAAATGGAATTATAGCTGAATAATTTATAAATTACACTGATAGTTATACGTTAGCAAAAGATAAAGATAAGCTTTAGTTTCAAATCGTCTCTATTTTGTCTGATTTTTTTAATCTTTTAAAACTATACTTCCAAAAATCTATACCTAATTGGAGTCAATAATGTTCACAGTAAAAATGGAAAAAGAGTGCGGCTGTTTTAAACGAAGCGGTATGGAAAGTCTTAAAACGTTTGAAAATAAAGACGATGCTATGGTTGAAGCGCAAGAGTGGGCAGCTGAGATGAATGAAACTTTTTGCCAAAAACACAATTTCTCTATTGTAGAAGAAGGCAATGACCTCATTATTAAAGTAGAAATGAATTAAGGGGTATTACCCCTTATAACTTGAGATTTAACTTTTTAATCATCATCTTTTTTGACCAAATCGGGTCTTTTAATTCTAACATCTCCCTAACTTCATCATTCACTAATCGGTAAGAAACCTTAATATCAACATTCTCAGCTCCAATAGCTAAAGGGAGTGTAAATGTTTTACTGGCATTTGCGGGAATCGAAAGATTAGTTACTGTTTTAGCCGAAAGATGAGGGATGGTTGGTTTGCCACGTTTATTGAGGTAATGAGAAGTAAGCGACAGGCTTTCATTTTTAACCACTTTTCCAGCACTCAAAAACTGAGCATCAATCACAATTTCGCGTGAACCAAACCCACTTGGAAGTGCATGAGGTTGTGGATTAATAAGGGTTACCTCCAAGCCTTTAGCACCTTTTCGAGCTTTTACCTGTAACGCATCTTTCCACATCCCCTCTGTATGAGCACCAATAAATCCATGTTCACGAATAAGCCGTTTCGTTGGTTTACCACTGCTTCCTGGTAAGGTAGAGGCAACCCCCATTTTGCGTGCACCCATATGACAGTCAACACACTGTTTTCCATCAGCATTAAATTCAGATTTCATATCAGTAAATCGGTGCTCTTCACTAGAGGTATCATTGGCATGACAAACAAAACAAAGTTGGTTTGGATTATTGTCCATAAACGGACGTTGTTCCACTCTGTGGTATGGAGATTTTGCATCTGAATACGGACCTGTCATCGTACCGCTTTTCATCCAAGTAACACGATCGATACCGCGTTTATTTTCAGGTAAGTTGTCATGAATTTGATCGATATTATGACAAACAACACAGTTGATCCCCTCAGAAATCGTATCACTTTGAAGCGCTTTAGTAGCAGCAGAATCTTTATCAAGCTGTAATGATGCTATCGCTTCATATTCATCACTTGTGGATGTAACGGCTATGCGTGGATTATGACAAGTAGCACATTCAATTTTAACTGTATTGAGCGATTTTCGGTTATCTTTTCGCGCTACATAGTCAATTGTTTTTTGAAAATATTCATCGTTCCCATAATGAGATTTTGCGTGCCATGAGTTCTCCCACTGCTTTACGATATGGCTATGACATGCCTTGCATTTACCCGAGTCTTTAAACTTATCACCCACTTTTACCGCTTCTGCCGAATAAAGTGTTAAACACAAAACTGCCAATAACCATACTGAGTGCATACCTTCTCCTTAACGATGTTTATCTAACCAAACCATTAACCCTTTTTGCGCGTGAAGACGGTTTTCAGCCTCTTCAAAAATAAGACTCTGTTTGCCGTCTAAGACTGCTTCGCTCACTTCAACACCACGATAGGCAGGAAGGCAGTGCAAAAAGATGGCATCTTCTGTAGCAAGTCCCATAAGAGCTTCATCAACAATATAACCCTCAAATGCACGAATACGTTGTGATTTTTCTTCTTCTTGCCCCATCGAAATCCACGTATCGGTTGTAACAACACTCGCCCCTGCAACTGCAACTTTTGGATCATTCGTGATCGTAATTTTTGCACCGCTCTGCTCAGCAAAAGCGTGTGCATCAGCGATCACCACAGGATCACATTCATACCCTTTTGGGGTAGCGATACGAAGTTCAAATCCAAGCTTAGCGGCGAGCATTAACCATGAATGGGTCATATTATTCCCATCACCGATATAAGCGACAATAGGATTTTTATCTTTACCACACTCCATCATCGTCATGAAATCAGCCAATAGTTGTACTGGATGGTAGCTATCACTAAGGCCGTTAATCACCGGAACTTGAGAGTAGCAGGCAAACTCTTCGAGCATCGATTGCTCATAGGTGCGAATCATAACCATATCACACATCGAGGAGATAACGCGCGCCGTATCTTTAACCGGTTCACCGCGTCCTAAATGGATATCTCGGTTGGAGAGAAACAAAGCGTGCCCACCAAGTTGGTACATCCCAACCTCAAAACTGACACGGGTGCGAGTTGAACTTTTTTCGAAAATCATCGCCAAAGTCTGATTCGCCAAACGTGGCTTAAACGTTTTAGATTTGATCTCTTTTTTAATCTCTAAACCAATTTCCAAGATCTCTAATATCTCTTCTTTAGTGTAATCTTTTAATGTTAAAAAGTGTCTCACGGTCTTCCTTCGATACAAAAAACAATCATATCATAAAAAAATTTCATTAGTTCAAAATTTGTGCTACTTCTTTAGTATGATAGCTGATGATAATATCGGCACCGGCACGTTTAAAGCCAATCATTGTCTCCATCATAACACGGTTATAATCGATGAGCCCCGCCGCACCAGCATGTTTAAGCATCGCATATTCACCGCTCACATTATAGACCGCTAACGGTAAAGATGTGGCTTCACGGATATCACGGATAATATCCAGATAAGCAAGCGCTGGTTTTACCATGAGGATATCAGCACCTTGTGCTTCATCGACAAGGCTTTCACGGATCGCTTCACGGCGATTTGCCGGATCCATTTGATACGTTGAGCGGTCACCGAAACTCGGAACCGATTCAGCGACATCGCGAAATGGACCATAATAGCCGCTTGCGAATTTAGTCGAATAGCTCATAATAGGGAGATTTACGTATCCGCCACCATCGAGTGCATCACGTAATGTCGTAATAATCCCATCCATCATCCCAGAGGGTGCAATCATATCAACCCCTGCACGTGCATGAACAAGAGCTTGCTGCGCCGAGATCCCCAAGGTCAAATCATTATCCACCGTTTCATGAACATGATCGAGAATACCACAATGTCCGTGATCAGTATATTCACAAAAACACAAATCGGTAACCACAAACATTTTCGGAAATGCGCGTTTGATTGCACGAACCGCTGTTGCAATAATCCCGTGATCACACAAAGCATCAGAGCCCACCGAATCTTTTACTTCGGGGATACCGAAAAGAATAATCGAATTAATCCCTAATTTTTGTAACAGTTCACACTCTTTTAGAATTTCATCCAAACTCATCTGATATACACCTGGCATTGAGGAGACTTCGGTTTTAATCCCCTCTCCCGGTCTCACAAACAGAGGATAGATAAAATCATTCACACTCACATGTGTCTCACGAACTAAAGAACGCAAATGTGAATTAAGACGAGTACGGCGAAAACGCTCCATGAAATTGCTCCAATATAAATATTAAGAGCAAGTGTAGCAAGTGTTAGATTAAGAAAAGAAAATTATAATTGCCACATGAATACAGAAATCCATTTTGAAAAATCCGCTATTGCCAACATGCCTAGCAAATATGGCAATTTTAAGATCCGTGCCTATAAAGAAGGGCATCAAGAACATCTCGCTATTTTTACTGAGAATTTTGAACAGCAAGAATCTCCGTTGGTACGTATCCATTCCGAGTGTCTTACCGGTGATACCCTCGGAAGTATCAAATGCGACTGTAACAATCAGTTACACAAAGCACTAAAGCTGATAGCCGCAGAAGGTGGATTGTTAATATACCATCGTCAAGAAGGGCGTAATATCGGCTTGCTCAATAAAATCAATGCTTACTGCCTCCAAGATCAGGGACGCAATACGATTGAAGCTAATATCGAACTTGGTTTTCAACCCGATCAGCGTACTTATGATGTAATTAAAGAGATATTCAACGATTTTCATCTTACAAAAATTCGTCTTTTGACGAATAATCCTGCAAAAGTTGATGTAGTAGAAGGACTAAATATTGAAATAACAGAACGGGTTCCCGTCATTATCGATCCTAATCCTCATAACGAAGGTTATTTAAGGGTTAAAAAAGAGCAGATGGGACACATTATTTAGTGCTCTTAAACGTTTATTCCACTTTTTTAAGTTAGAATCCATTAATATTGAATGAAAATTGAGGGAATATGCGCTTACTATTTTTACTTTTTATCCTTTCGTTATCCCTTTTTGCTCTAAGTAACAACTATAAAGTAGTATTACAAGAGCTTTCGACAAAAGGTGAAGCCCGCAAAACGTATGAAAACTATCGCTTAAATGCTTCATCCTTTATCTCGCAAAACTCCTATAATGAAAATTTTCTCATCCATTTTCGTAAATCAGGTGGACGTTATATTATTACAGCGGAACCCTTCGCAAACCGACATGATGCAGAAATATTCGTTAGTAAAATCCGTTCCGAACATCCAAAAGCATTTGTATCTCAAGGAATTGCCGATGATATTCAGTATCTTATGGCAATACACCGTAAAACTTTGAGTGAAAAACAGGTAGTTGTCGAAAAATCAGAAAAAACATTACAAACTTCTCCAGTAGAAATATCTCCACTCACCACTACTTCATCGCAACAGCAAGTTTCTGAGGAGGAAAGCATAATCTCATACGTCACATTGAGCTTAATTTTGGGTTTATTAAGTACTCTTATCTTTATCCTTTGGCGTGAACGTACCCATAAAACACTTACAAAACAGTATCAGGAACTTTTTGACGAAAAAGAGTTGATTCAAGACTCTATTCAAGCGAAAAATGATTTTATCGCGATGATGAGTCACGAAATCAGGGCTCCGATTAATGCTGTGATGGGAATAAGTCATCTCGTTCTTGAATCTAGACTCACGGTTACTCAACGTTCTCAAATCTCAAAAATTAAAGACTCTGCCGCTTTGCTTTTAAACCTTATCAACGATATTTTGGATCATTCTAAAATTGAAGCCGGAAAAGTAACGATTGAACAAATACCGTACGATTTAAATGCTCTTCTAGATGATATTTCCAATATTGTTTCCCATAAAGCCAATGAGAAACAAGTTGAACTCATTTTTGACATCGATCGAAGTGTTCCTAATAAGTTAATCGGAGATCCTTTACGTCTCTTGCAGGTACTCGTTAATTTGCTTAACAATGCGATTAAGTTTACCGATCAAGGAAGTGTTATTCTCAGAGCTCGAGGGCAACAAATCAGCAGGTTGAACCTCAAAATTCATTTCGAAGTTATCGATACCGGTATCGGAATGGATCAAGAACAAATTTCCCGTCTTTTCCAATCTTATTCTCAAGCTGATGATTCCATTGCCAGAAAATACGGCGGGACAGGTTTAGGACTCGCTATTTGTAAAAACTTAGTATCGCTGATGGGCGGGACGATTCAAGTTCACAGCGTACCGAATGAGGGAAGCAGCTTCTCGTTTGATATCAAGCTCCATTCTGATTTTGATTTTGAGAAACGGCACTACCGCCTTCCGACAACCGAATTAATGTCTAAAAATGCATTAGTCCTAGATGAGAACCAAGACAATGCAGCTGTTTTACAACGGGGATTGGAATATTTCCATTATGAAGTCAAAGCAGTCATTGATTCACTTGATGCCGTTGCTCTTTTTAGAAAATACAGTTTTGACATTGTGTTTATCGATACAAAGATCTCCTTGTGCGGAGAATTCAAAAGAGAACTCCAAAGCAGAATCAAAGATGATCAGTTAAAGTTAGTCTGGATGGGCGAAGATATCAAGAAACGAGGTGGTTTTATCCTCTCGAAACCGTATAACCAACTCGATATTTTCAATACTATTCTCTCGATTTATGGCTATATGGATCAAAGCGGTAAACACCAAAATAATACGAAAAAACTCAAAGAGAGCCTCAAAAAATTTAGTGGTGAAACCCTTTTACTCGCCGAAGACAATGAGATCAACCGCTCCATTATCAATGGTCTTTTGGCCGGAACCGAAATCAAAATCATTCCAGCAGTAACCGGAAAAGAAGCCGTAGATATTGTTGAAACAAATTCAGACATTAGCGTTATTTTGATGGATATTCAAATGCCCATCATGGATGGTTTTGAAGCCTCACGTCACATACGTCAAGACCCCGATAAAGATCTTATCCCTATTATCGCCGTCACCGGAAATACACTCGAAAGTGATATTCAAAATATTAGCAACGCAGGGATGAACGGCCATATTGCAAAACCGATCGATGTCAATACCTTTTATACAACCCTCTATTATGCTTTTGAAAAATCACGTAACCATACGAAAAGTCCGAGTGCCTTTCTTGATATCGCTTAAGTTACGCTAAAATAGACTTTTTCGTTTACACCACCAAATCATATAAATAAGATGGAAAACTTCTTTGAAATCCTTAAAAACACTCATCAATGCGCGCGACATCAACGTTCCTGAAGATTTTTTCGAGAAAATTGAACACTATAAAACTCTGCTTGAAAAATGGAATAAAGTTCATAATTTAACGGGAGCTAAAACACTTCATCAAATCGATGAATTCATCGTCGATGCCATCACTCCCCTCACCTTTTTACCACCCCTTACAAAAGTGATGGATATCGGTACCGGAGCAGGATTTCCAGGGATGATTTTGGCTCTCGCATTACCGCAAACCCATTTTACCCTCGTTGAGCCACTTAGTAAACGTGCCAGTTTTTTACAATTTGTAAAAGCCGATTTGGGATTGAATAATGTTGAAGTTAAAGCCCTGAGAGCTGAACAGCTACCGAGTGAACCGTATGATTTAATCACCTCTCGTGCCGTTACCGATACGACGATGCTTCTCAAACTCTCAGAACCTTTTTGTACTAAAGGGACACTGTTGCTCTTTTATAAAGGGGAAAAAGTGTATGATGAAATTGATAAATCGCTGGATTACCAAATTATTGAAGCGCAAAACCGCCACTATCTGCTTATAAAGAGATGATATGTTAAAGATATTATTATTAATCGGTGTCGTTGTTGGTGTTTATTTTCTCTTTTTTAAGAAAAAAAATCTCAAACCGCCATCTTCGGATAATTCTCAAGAAGAGGCAATGATCCCATGTGCTAAATGTAGTACTTATGTGTCAGCAAAAGAATCACTAATGCGCGATGGTAAATACTATTGTTGCCATGAATGTTTGGAGGCCTAACATGCTGTTATTCGGTCACCCCTATATTCCAACTGAACCACTTTATCATATTGATGCTATCGAAGCTATTGCGCATACTCCGGCTAATTCAGTCGTTAGCCTTTTCTTTACCCCTCAAAATCTTGATATCATTGAACATCTCCGGCTCAACAGTGTCCGTTTTGCACTTCATATTGAAACCATAACCGATGCCGTTATCGGAGAGAATTTAGGGGCATCGTATCTGATTGTTCTCCCTAAATACGGTGAAGCTATCCAAAAAGTAGCCGAACATTATCTCTTTGATGCAAAAGTTTTGGGATACATCGAAGAGATGAATGATTTGGAGAATTTGATTGACATGCGGTTAGATGGAGCCATTTTTGCGGATACTATTATTAAGGTAAATTCTTAATTTACCCATTCTCGTTTTAAATCTTTATCAAGACAAGCTAAAATCTCATAGCCAATTGTTCCAACGGAACGCGCATAATCATTAGCGTTATTAAAAATTAACAATTCATCTTTATCAGTGGCGAAAGCGGCATTATCCATAGAAATACGTCCTCGAAGTGCAATCCCCTCAGGAGTCGTATAACGGTTAGATGCAAGTCGGTCTAACCCGTTTGCATACCCTAAATCATACGTCGATACCACCTCATCGCTTATTGCTTCATAAATACCGTTATATCCAACTCTCTCACCTTTTTTGAGCGCACGGGTTGCTACACGATCACCCCACAATGAAAGAACCGGTTTCAAATCCGGTTGAGGGAGAGTGTGCTCCATTTCTAAACATCCATACAACGCTATCCCGACGCGAACGATATCATCTTCACATGCCGATGAGCGAAATGCCCCTCCTGAGTTCGAGAGATGAAACCGAAGTCTCCATCCATACGATTGTGCCAGTACCGATGCCTTAGCTTTAATCTCATCAAAATTTCGACGCTGCCAAAACCATTCGCTGCTCAGAGTATCGGAAGCGCGTAAGTGACTCATAACCCCAACACATACCAAACCGGCTTGATTGATACGTTTAAATGCCTCTTCCAGTTCGCTGAGTACAATACCGTTACGATGCATTCCGGTATCAATTTTTAACTCAACCCGACTTCCTCTTGCAAACCTCTCAATCGCTTCGATTGAATTGATCACATAACTGTAGGTAGGATTTAATTTCGTAGGATAATCGCCTAAAATAAGAACATTATCAAAAAACTCGGCAACCTCATCCGCTTCGCGCTCTAATCTAACCACTGCTTGTTTGATACCGTATTGTGCTGCTGAGTGTGCTATCATCACGGCACCATGACCATACGCATTATCTTTTAAGACGACTGCGATTTTATCTTTTCCACCGACTTGGTGTGCGATAATGTCAAAATTATGAATCAGTGCCTCACGGCTCAATTTAATAGTTCCCATAAGGGTATTATATTCCAAGGATAATTAATGCGTTATTTCCCCGCCGAATTTGAACCTCAAAGTTTTGTTCAACTCATTTTTCCCCATCCCCAAAGTGATTGGGCGCCCTATCTAGAAGAGGCGCGAGCATGTTTTGTCAACATCGCTAATGCCATTTCCCGCTATCAACCTTGTCTTATTGTGTGTGATGATAGTGAACTCGTCAAAAGCTATTTTAGCTCTCACGAAAATCTGATTTTCGTAGCCTATCAAAGTGATGACACATGGGCGCGTGATTGCAGTGCCTTGAGTGTCATCGACGAGGATGAAGATGAACCTTTGCTACTTGACTTTACCTTCACCGGATGGGGTGGAAAGTTTGATGCCACTCGTGATAATGCTATGAGCAGTTCTATCGCTAGCATCTATGGCGCACCAATGAAAAAAATTGATCTTATTTTAGAAGGTGGTGGAGTAGAGTCCAATGCTAATGGTTCACTACTAACCACAGCCGAATGTCTGTTGAACCTTAACCGCAATCCTCATTTAACCAAAACGCAAACCGAAAATATCCTCAAAAAAGAGTTTGGTGTGGAACAAATTCTCTGGCTGAATCACGGTTATCTCTCTGGGGATGATACTGACAGCCACATAGATACCCTCGCTCGTTTCATCGATACGGATACCATCATGTATGTCAAATGTGACGATAAAGATGATGAGCATTACGATGCATTGAAAAAAATGGAAGATGAGCTAAAGGCATTGCGTGATATCGACGGAGAAGCGTTTAATCTTATCGCACTGCCGATGACAAATCCCATTTTCTATGATGATGAGCGCTTACCCGCAACCTACGCCAACTTTTTAATCATCAATGATGCTGTTTTATTACCGATCTATAACGATCCTCACGATGCAGAAGCTATTGCCATCTGTGAAGATGCCTTTAGAGGACGCGATATCATCCCAATAGAGTGTTCCGTTCTCATCCGTCAACACGGATCACTCCACTGTGTTACGATGCAGTTTCCCGAAGAAGTAGGATTACGGGTGGAATAAAAGGGAAAATCCCATGTAGAGAAAATAGCCCGATCCAGCTAGTAAAATAAGGGTTAAAAGTACTTGTTTTAGATTCAATTTCATGGGTAAAAGTATAACGACTTAACACTAATGTAACACTTTCCATCTACAATTCCTGTTAACACTATTGTAACATTTAAGGAATGTAGATGAAAAAAATAACCCTCCTATCAATGGCTGCCATTGCTGCGCTTGCCACTGAACCTATCGCAATTCAAAAAATCACTGTTGAAGCTGATACAACGAAATTTGATATTGCATCCAAAGAACTTACAACATCCAAATCTAAAACTATGACAGGTGACGTAGCTGAAATTCTTACGGATATTCCTGGTGTCAGTATTTATAACATGGGAAGTCGTGCATCTCTTCCTGTGATTCACGGTATGGCAGACGACCGCGTTAAAATCGATATCGATGGTATGACAATTACTTCAGCTTGTCCAAACCACATGAATCCAGCTCTCTCGTATATCGATACTTCTAAAATCGAAGCAATTAATGTTATGGCCGGAATCACACCGGTTAGTGAAGGTGGAGACAGTATCGGTGGAACTATCGCTATAAAATCTAAAGACCCTATGTTTGCTGCTAAAAGTGGAGAAGCTCTTATTAGCGGTGACATATCTAGTTTTTACCATAGTAATAATAAAGCACGCGGTGCGTCTGTCAGTGCAACTGCCGCTAATGATAAAGTTAGTGTAAATTATTCAGGATATGCCGAAAAAGCCAGAAGCTATAAAAATGGTAATGGTGCTATCGTCAAAGACACTCTCTATCAACAACAAAATCATGCAGCAACCATCGCCTATAAAATAAATTCCGATGATGTTGTTTCTCTTAAACTGACAAAAACTAACGTTGACTACATCGGTTTTCCAAATGAATACATGGATATGCTAGGCAATGAATCTACTTCAGGAAATCTCAGCTATAAAGGAAAATTTGGAGCTCTATTAATCGATGCCAATGTATTTCGTCAAGATACTGATCATTATATGAATAAAATATGGGGTGAGCGACAAGCATTTAATCCTGCAATGCCATTAGGGATGCCAATGTATACTGAAGCGGAGGAAAGTGGTTTCAACCTTAAAGCAACCCTTCCTTATAGCCAAACCCAAACATTCAAATTCGGTGCTGATTACGACCGATATCGTCTCAATGATTGGTGGCCACCCGTCACAACAACTGTTGGCGGTATGGGACCAAATACATTCTGGAACATTAACGATGGGCAACGTGATCGTATCGGACTTTTTGCCGAAGCCCATTCTCAATGGGGTGAGAAACTATCATCTGTTATCGGTGTACGTTATGATAGAGTTAGTATGAATACGGGAGATGTTGTCGGATATAATTTTGCAACCAATGCCATGGCGAATGATTCAGTTGATGCCAATACTTTTAATGCCCTTGATCATAAAAAGACCGATAACAATTATGATCTTACTGCTACGACAAAATATGAATACAGTAATACTACTGATATAGAACTCGGTTTTGCACGTAAAACTCGTTCACCTAATATCTATGAACGTTATTCATGGGCAGGAGGATATGGTTCTAATCCATTAGTCAGTGGACCGATTGCTATGGATATGGCGATGATCAACTGGTTTGGTGACGGAAATGGCTATGTTGGTAATCTCGATCTAAATCCAGAAGTTGCCAATACCATCAGTACCACTATCTCTTTGCATGATGAAGCTGAAAAAGAGTGGGGATTAAAACTAACTCCATACTATACAAAAGTAAAAGATTACATTGATGTTAGTGTCATCGGGACAGCTACAGCAGGTGGATATACTGGTATTAGACTTTTGAAATTTGTTAATACAGATGCGCATCTCTTTGGTGCTGATCTATCAGGATACACAACACTATGGGATAACAGCGATAACGGTAAAGGGACACTCAAAGGAACACTCAGCTATACACGCGGGTTCCGTGATAATGGCGGATCGCTCTATCATATGATGCCACTTCATGCCAAAGTATCATTGGATCGTGTTTCCGGTGCATGGAGTAACGGAATCGATATCGAAAGCGTCGATGACAAAGAATCCGTTGATACACTCCGAAAAGAGCCGTTAACACCAGGATATGCCTTAGTTGATTTGAGAACAGGCTATACTTGGTCAAAACAATTCAATATGGATTTTTCAATTACCAATCTTTTTGACCATGCATATGCTCTCCCACTTGGAGGAGTAGATGTCGTTGCCAATCCTACTAAAGGAAGTTATATCCCTTTACAAGGGATGGGGCGTTCATTTAACGCTGCACTTACTTACAAATTCTAATCCCATGCCCTTCGGGGCATCAATGTTTCGTCAACTCTTCATTCTCCAAAAACCATCCGAAGCCGAACATCAACCCTGGTGTTTTGGCTTTGGTCTCATCCATCACAAACTTTTTAGCTTCAACCACAGCGATCTCAACAACTTCGATCATCTCCACATCCACACCGCCGCCATCACTCACCCTCATAGCTTCATTGACACGTGCCATATATAGCGTCTGTACCGATCCTGCAAATCCAACCGCCGTGTAAAATGAAGTCACTCGCTCAATCTTCTCCAAGGGAACATGATATCCACACTCTTCCAAAATCTCTTCATGTGCAATCTCGATAAGCGATTTATCTTTATCGACAATGCCGGCACAAAGCTCATACGTATAGCCATCACCGTTTTTAAGATAGACAGGGGGGCGAAACTGTTTTACCACGACAAACGTATC
This sequence comes from Sulfuricurvum sp., assembly GCF_028688295.1. Classification (GTDB taxonomy): domain Bacteria; phylum Campylobacterota; class Campylobacteria; order Campylobacterales; family Sulfurimonadaceae; genus Sulfuricurvum. The sequence goes on along the minus strand of NZ_JAQTYM010000008.1, from coordinate 51,262 downwards.
ATGATTTTCGTGATACAAGAGAATCGCTACACTGTCGTGTACTTCTACCATATCCCAGAGTTTTTGTACACCGTTTTGGAAATATTTCATCCGTTTAGGCTTCACAAAATCAGAGTTTTCACACGCTACAATTGTGACGTTTTTGATCATATCTACTTCTTAGAAAGGTTTTACTTTAAAGGTCTCACTGTCTACATAATAGGTTTCATGAAAATCAAAATACGGTTTTCGCGTCGGCTTATTTTTCAATGCTTCTTTAAATCTTCTGTCCATTTTATCACGAATTGCCAGAAATACCTTGCGTTCTTTTCCACTGAACCCTTCAGTTTTTTTCTTCATCACACCCAAAGGATCAATTGCATTACTCCCTCGATACACCCCAAAATGAAGATGAGGACCTGACGAGAGACCGCTAGAGCCAACATAGCCTATAATCTCACCTTGTTTCACTCTTACCCCTGATCGGATACCTTTTTTAAATGATTTTTGATGGGCATAGAGACTGATCAATCCATTACTGTGACGTATTTTAATCGTCTTACCGTACCCAGAAGAATAGCCTACAAAACTAACCTTTCCCTCTCCTGTCGATAAAATAGGGGTTCCGGGACGAGCCCCAAAATCAACCCCTAAATGAGCCCGGTAACGCTTTAGAACCGGGTGATAACGGCTTTTTGTAAATCGTGAGGTAATACGTGGATTTTTCATGGGGAGTTTAAACAAAAACTTCTCGTATTGTCCCCCTTTTTCATCATAAAAACGTCCATCAGAATGACGATAAACCGAGATTTTTTTTCCATTTACTTCAACCATTGCCCCGTGTACTTCAGGCATGGAAAATGGTTTTCCAAGGCGATATTTTTGGGTATATACAATAATAATAGGAGCACCCGGTTGTAATCCACGCCGAAAATCAACTTTTCCTTTGAACATTTTTACAAAAATGGAAGCAAGATTTTTGGACCCTGTTGTTTTTAAAATATCATTATAGGGGAGGGTTTGGATCGGAACGTAGAGGGTTTCTGTATACTCTTCACTCACGACCGGAGTCACCTTCATTTCATACCGTTTTTTAGGAGTGAGATAAATTTGCAACTGTAATTCATCATTCACCGGAATCAAAATTTGGCGAATAAAATTTTTGTTATCCAAAATCATTTGACAATTTGCGCTGTAGGGGATATCTTCGGTGAGTTTTTGATCTTCCTTATCAAGGTTATAGTAAACCGAAAGGGGGAGTTTTTTTCGCTCCAAGAAGGAGAGAAAACTTTCACCGTCTTTCCACTTAAAAGGTTTAACCGAACCGCCAAAAAGGAGAATAGGCAATAACAATAATACAAAAAAACGGCCCATTCTCACCCTTGATCAAAATACGCTTAACAAGCAAAAAAGAATTAAATAATAGCAAAAATTCCATTTACAAAGATGTGATAAGCTATAATCATCCTTAATTACTTTACTAAAAGGTTACCATGATGCGCATCTGGCTCACTACTTTTCTCGTATACGGCGTTTTAAACGCTGCATCGATCACTTCACCCTTGCTCGACGTTCAAGAATCTCGTGCAACCATTACCGCTGAAAACCTGCGTGAAGGGATGAGTGGATTTATCGTTCGACAATTTGACGCGACTCACAGCACCATTATCGCGAATGCTAGAGTTGAACAAGTAAATCCATCCAACGGGCGTGCCATTTTAACATTGAGTGAATACGACGGACTTCGCCAAAACTCTCTTCCAAGTGGAAATTGGAAGGCAAAAGCATCTGATATTGCTGTGTTGGCTCACGATTATGAGCGTGCTCTTCTCATCACCCCGAATGAAGATACTTATGATGCAATCAGCAAAAGTATTCCTAATATTGAATGGATTCATCCGGACAACTACGCTACCTATCTATCATACGAAGGGCACCCTACCCCTTTAAAAGAGGATTTCCACCGCTATTGCACCGCAAATTCGGTTGGATTGCTCTACATTCAAAGTGCACAAACCCTCTTTACTCTTGATTGCAAAAGCTTTGCCCTCTTACAAAGCACTCCCTCTGTGCAAAAGACAACTACGGAACAAACCCCATTTTACACCCGTATTCCAACCATTCGCGCGGCTTGGTGGGGAGAAGGAAGTTCACGTTTGGATGGATATGAGCCTTATTATCTTGAACAAATTGCTTTAAATAATTCAAAAAATAAAGAATTATATGAGCTCTACAAAGCAAAATTTAGTGATAAAAGCGCACTATTGCGCTATTTTGATCTGAAGGAATAACGATGCTCGCTGCCAGTGCCATTGATTTTTTTACGAATTTACTCGGCAAAGAGAATGTTTACAGTGATAAAGCGCACCTCATTGCCTACAGTTATGATGCTACACGCGAAAAATTTGAGCCCGAAGCGGTACTTTTCCCCCGCCACGAAAACGATGTAAGTGATATTCTCCGTTACTGCAATGAACACCGTATTGTCATCGTTCCGCGCGGAGCGGGCAGTGGATTTACCGGAGGAGCTCTCCCCTCATCAGGCGGTATTGTTTTAGCGTTTGAAAAACATATGAACAAAATTCTTGAAATCGACATGCAAAACATGGTAGCAATTGTTCAACCGGGTGTTGTCAACATGGAGCTCCAACGTGCGGTTGAAGAAGTTGGACTTTTCTATCCACCTGATCCGGCGAGCCAAGAGTACTCCACCATCGGCGGAAACGTCAATGAAAATGCAGGTGGAATGCGAGCCGCAAAATATGGCATTACCAAAGACTACGTTATGGCAATCCGTGCGGTTCTCCCTAACGGTGACATCATAAAAGCAGGAAAACGGACGATTAAAGATGTCGCAGGATATAACATCGCGGGAATTTTGATCGCTTCTGAAGGGACGCTCGCCGTTACGACTGAAGTGACGCTCAAACTCCTCTCAAAACCAAAAATGACCAAAACAGCAATGGGGATTTTCCCCACTGTAAATGCGGCTATGGAGGCAGTCTATAAAACAATGGCAAGCGGCGTCACTCCTGTTGCGATGGAATTTTTAGACAATCTCACCATCCGCTCAGTAGAACAAGTTTATAAAAAAGGTCTTCCGATTGAAGCTGGAGCGATTCTCGTTACCGATGTTGATGGCAATCTCGAAGAAGACCTCGACTTCCAACTCTCTCTCATCCAAAAAGTATTCCAAGAAAACGGCTGTAGCGAATTCAAAATAGCACGTGACAAACAAGAAGCAAGTGATCTGTGGTTTGCCCGCCGCAATGCGAGCCAATCTCTCTCTGTATATGGGTCTAAAAAAATCAATGAAGATGTCACGGTCCCCCGCTCTGCTCTACCAGAATTGTTAGAACGATTTTATGCGATCGCCAAAAAATACAACATCAATATCCCTTGCTTCGGGCATACAGGAGATGGTAATGTACACACCAATGTCATGGTGGATGGCAAAGATCCCGAACAGGTGAAAATCGGATACGAAGCGATCCGTGAAGTGTTTCAAGCAACCATCGATCTTGGAGGTACACTAAGTGGTGAACACGGTATCGGGTTAGCAAAAGCACCGTATATGTCAATGGCATTTACCCCTGAGGAGATGGCACTGTTCCAATCGATCAAACGGGCTTTTGATCCAAACAATATTCTCAATCCTAGTAAAATGGGACTTGAGTAAGCGATGAATTTAAAAGCGGCTTTTAGGCATATACGTCTTTTCTTTCTGATGCTTTTTGATCGGGAAATTACTGTTTATGCTTCGAGCCTCAGCTTTTATACCATTTTTACCGTTGTCCCTCTCCTCATTATTTCACTCAGCCTAATCGCTAATGTTCCCGTATTTGAAGAGCAATACGCCAAAATTCAGATCTTTATTTTTGATAATATTATGCCGGTTCAAACTGCGGCCATGGCTGGATATTTAGAATCATTTTTTCAAAATTCCGTACAGCTTGGGGTAATTGGATTTGCGACAATGATTGTCTCATCACTGCTATTTTTCCAAAACTTTGAACATATCGTCAGTAAAATTTTTAAAACCTCCAAACGAGGTATTTGGGATGCCATCACAACCTATTGGACACTCATTACCCTTACACCAATCGTTTTAATCGCCTCCATGAGTCTAAAAGCTTATTTGGTCACTCATGTAAGTGGGTTCGCACTCAGTGCCCTCTCCATTTTTCCATTCTTACTCTTATGGAGTATTTTCTTTCTCATTTATAAGATCGCCGTTAATGCTGATGTCTCGATTAGAGCCGCCGCCATGAGCTCTTTTATCGTTGCCGTTGTCTGGGGGATAGCTAAAAACAGCTTTGTTCAATACGTCTTTTACAACAAAACCTACGCTACCATGTACGGCTCTTTTTCAGCCCTTATCTTTTTCTTCTTATGGATTTACGTCTCATGGATCATCGTTATCTACGGGATGAAACTATGCTATCTGATAAACCGCGCTACTCAGCACAGCGATACCCAAGAGAGCTAAAAGCCAAAAAGCCTCTTTACGCCACATTGCACCAAGAGCCAATATGATACTGCTCCATCCGACAATTATCGGTATTTCAACCTTCTTAATCTCCGCACTCTCAAACATACGTACCAAATAAGGGTCGAATATCTCCCCAATCCCAATCGTGTGAAAGGCAAGAACAAGGGGATAATAAAGATTAAAAATAATATTCATTCCTATCGATCCGGCATGAATCCAACCAAACGTTCCAAAAATAGAGAGAGATATCGGTAACATTGTGAGATACAACCATACATTGAGCGCTAAAAATATTTGCCACTTTTTCCAATGTTCAAAATAGCGGATAAAAATAAAAATCAGCAGTACCCCAAATGCACTAAACCAAAATGCCAACGAGAAAAAAAGTTTTGGGAAAAAAGCCAATAAAATCCCTAAAGTTACCGCAAGCGTTTGAAAAGAAATAATCCGAATTCCCCTATCATATAACCAATATCCCACAGCAATCATCCCAAACGATCGCACCATCGCTGGATTAAACTCCAATGCCCACAGATAAAATCCCAACAACACTAAGATTATGATGTACACATCACGATTACCGTGACGATAAGGAAAATAGCGATCCTGTGCCGCACGATACAACGGACGCAAAAGAAAAAATCCAATGGCTGAGAGGATCGCAAAATGATACCCGCTAATCGAAATCGCAGCACTCAGTCCCATCCCTCCGATCAGGGTTTGAAACTCTTGTGACATGGGAGTAGCGACAAACAGTGCACCATAAAGCTCTCGCATCCATTGATCCTCATGCACCGATGCGATGCGGCGATACCACTGTTCTTTGAGACTGAGTTCTGGATAGACTTCGGTGATTACCCCTCGTGTATGTATCCCTTTTAGAAAATCTAAAAAAGTGACTTTTGCCACCTGAAGCTCGACTAATACTTCGCGTCCGCGAAGATCACGTAGATAAGGTGACATAGCACACCTAAGTGTTGAACCGTTTTCGAGTCGGAGTTTCATAGAGGTTTTTGGTTTATCTGCGATCAGACGTATCTCTTGATCAATTACAGAGGCACGTACTAGGGGATCGTCAAAAGTTTTGAGTTTGGTAAATTGATAATACTCATAAGAGAGGGAAAGAGAGGCAATGAAAAGGAGAAACAGGAAAAAGAGGAGACCACTTTTACGATCAAAAAGATCGACCCGCTCTAATTTAGACATTAAATAATCGGCATTGACACATTTCCAACACTCTCATCATCTAAATTCATCGTCGCACTTTTCATATCGATACTCTCATAGACAATTTGTGC
>NZ_JAQTYM010000008.1:0-45393 GCF_028688295.1 Sulfuricurvum sp. | reverse complement strand
CGACGCATCTTATCGACCGCATCGTTTAGCTGTTTATACTCTTGAGGATTCATATCCCCCACACGGAGACGCTGAAGCTGGATAGAGGTTTGAACACTCAAAAGACGGAGCATCAACTGCTCTGCCGGCATCTCTAGGGAGAAAAATGCTACCCCTTTCCCTTTGTCGAGGAGGTTTTGAACCATATTGAGGGCAAATGAGGTTTTTCCCATCGCCGGACGGGCAGCGATGATGACGAGATCCCCTTTACCAAATCCCGTCGTCATTTTATTGAGTTCTGCATACCCAGTATCGACCCCGACGAGGACCGAATCCCCACGAGCTTTCATCTCTTCGATATAGGCCAGCGTCTCATCCGCGATAGAGGGGGCATCTTTAAAATCGGTCGCTTGAGAGCTTTGGGTAATCTCATAGAGTTTTTGTTCTACTAAATCGACGACATCTGCGCCACTAAGCTCCTCTTCGAGGGCTACACGCTTGATCTCGGTCGTGAGCGTAATGAGATGACGTTTAATCGCTTTGTCTTTGATCTCTTGAACATAGGCTTTGGTATTCGCGATCGGATTGGCAGTGAGGATATCCACCATTACCCGCTCATCAAATTTTCCTTTAGCGGTGAGCTCTTTACGGAGAAACTCTTCATCGATCGGAAGATCACGATGGGCCAAAGACATCATTGCACGGTAAATTTCCTGATGCGCCGCGAGATAAAAATCTTCAGGGGTTAAAACGGCATCGAAATCATCAAACTGAGCGGGATCAAAGACGATGGAACTGAGGACGGAACGTTCAAAGGCTAAGTTGTACAGTGATTCTTCCATCTTAATCTTCCTCTTTTTCCATTTTTTCAACCTCTTCGACAAACCGATCCACGAGCTTATCTTCATCAAGGCGTGCAACAACTTCACCCCGCACCATTACCAATCCCGAGCCTTTGCCGTAGGCGATAGCAACATCGGCATGTTTCGCTTCTCCGATAGCGTTAACGACACACCCCATCACTGAGAGATCGAGCGGTTTTTTGATGTGTTTCGTCCGCTCTTCAATCACCGCAACCGCAGAGACCAAATCCGCCTCTATCCGCCCGCACGTCGGACAAGAGATAATATTCGGCCCCTCTTTGGCGACGCCGCTGTCTTTTAGAATCGCGCGACCGACTTTGATCTCCTCTTCGAGTTCCCCCGTGATAGAGACCCGCATCGTATCGCCGATCCCCTCCAGTAATAATGTTCCCAACCCAATAGCGCTTTTGATCGTTGCATGAAAAATCGTCCCCGCCTCGGTTACACCCAAATGAAACGGATAGTTATTTTTAGGACGAAGCATACGGTACGCTTCGACGGTGCGCTGAACATCACTTGCTTTGAGAGAAACTTTAATATCGGTAAAACCCAAATCTTCGAGGAATTTAATGTTGTACTCGGCAGAGGCTACCATCCCCTCCGCACTTTGACCGTAACGCTGTTCAAACTCTTTCTCTAAACTCCCCGCATTAACCCCGATCCGTATCGGGATATGGCGCTCTTGGCATGCTTTGACAATTTCACGAATCCGTGATTTCTCCCCGATATTTCCGGGATTAAATCGGATACAATCCACCACTTCCGCCGCGATTAGGGCGAGCTTATAATTAAAATGGATATCGGCGACGAGGGGGAGTGAAATCTGCTCTTTGATCGCTTTGAGGGCGTGTGCATCTTCCTCATCAGGGACGGCAACACGGACGATATCGCATCCGGCAAAATGGAGACGATTAATCTGCTCGACAGTCGCGTGAACATCCGCAGTACGTGAATAGGTCATCGACTGCACCGAGATAGGGGCATCTCCGCCAATGGGGACATTTCCGACAAAAATTTGTTTGGTAGGGTAACGTTTAATCATGCTTGGATTGTAGCTTGTTGGATGTTAATTTTACGTAAACTCTATAGGATCCATGTCGATTTCACAAAGACTCGATTTAACCGCTCTGATAGCACGTATTAAATCTGTACTCTTGTCACTTCGCAACAGTATTTGGAACCGATATTTATCCGCAATTTTCTCGATAGGTGATGGGCCGAATCCAACAATCTGAACAACCGATATCTGCTCGATTGCCGCTACTGCCTTCTCCATCTCTTCTTTTGCCTTTATACCGTTTTTATGCGCATATAGTAAACGTGCCAATTTTTTCGTCGGAGGGTATCGCCCCGCCCTAATTTTCATCTCGTCGATCAAAAATTGCTCATAATCATCCAAATACCCTCTGAAGAATGACTCATTAAAACTTTGTACGATTACGGTAGCATCTTGTTTTCTCCCACTTCGACCTGCAATTTGGATTAAGAGGGAAAGAGCCTTCTCCCGTGCTCGGTAATCGCTTTGGGAGAGAAGATTATCGATTCCCATGATGATAGCAAGGGTAATATCATGGTAATCATGCCCTTTGGAGAGCATCTGCGTCCCTACCAACAAATCGATTTCATGGGCGTTAAACGCTTCGAGTACTTTGATCAGTTTGTTTTGGGTGGTGATGATATCCCGATCAAATTGCTGAACCCTTAGATTTTCTGAGAGTTTACTAAAATGCTCCACCGCCTCCGCCGTCCCAAGCCGCGTCGTACGAAGCGAACCACTTTGACATTTCGGACACACTTTCGGCAACACTTCGGTGTAGTTACAGTAATGGCATTTAAGGGCACGAGAGTTTTTATGCTGAGACATCCCGACACTGCAAAACGGACACTCGATGTGATAACCGCACGCATCACACACCGTGTATTTAAAATTTGCCCGAGTGGGGATGAAAACAATCCCCTGATGATCTGAGCTAAAGTTTTCCATGACTGCATTATCAATAGAAGGGGTTAGTGCTTCGAGTGAGGGTTCAAAAACAAACGTCCGCTTCGATTCATAATACCCTCCACGAAGACGAAAAAACGGATATTTTGCATAACTAGAGAGTGATGGAGTCGCACTCCCTAACATAACGGGAATTTTCAATAGTGTGCCGATATATACCGCCATATCCCGTGCATTATAGCGAGGACGTGATGAGGACTTATAACTTTCATCATGCTCCTCATCGACAACAATCAGTCCCAAATCCGCTATCGGTAAAAAGAGAGCCGAGCGAGGACCGACGATGATATGCGCCGAGCCGTCATAGATTTTTGCTAATGTTACTTTTTTTTGCTTCGGGGTCATTTTAGAATGCCATAACACCACCGAATCACCGAAATGATTTTTAAAACGCTTTTCCATTTGAGGGGTAAGTGAGATTTCTGGGAGGAGGAGTAAACACCGTTTTCCCTCGTATAAAATTTCATCCATACGTGACATATAGATTTCGCTCTTCCCCGCTCCCGTATCACCAAATAAAAGGGATACGCGATGAGAACGGATAAAATCGAGGGCTTTTAATTGTGATTCGGAGAGGGTAATATTGACAGGTGCCCGTTCGTGGTGAGCCTGTCGAACCATGAACCCTTCGAACGACTCAGGGCAAACGGGAAACGGCACAAATAAATTCAACGCCTCACCAAGCGAACACCCATAATAATCACTGATAAACTGTGCTGTTTTGATTTGGGTATCGGAGTAAAAAAATGGGGATATTTCCCCGATAGGTTGAGTTATAAAATCAGGCTTCTTACATTTAGCAATAACGACACCTTTTAAAACACGGTTGGAAAGGGTAGCGTTGACTTCTGTACCGATGTTAAGAACTATTTCAGAATGATAAGTGAGGAGTTCGAGAGGTGAGCCCAAGAGGGCTATTTGAAAATAGTAATTCAACGTTATTATAAATTATTCGGTTAAAAGTTTACAATTTGCATTAGTGTGAGTACAATCAAATATACCTGTTGCTTGAGTGTAGGTAAAAGCAACAGGGTCACCCATAACCCTGTAAGTATAAGCATCTGTACCCGTTTTCATCCAGTGTCCATTGCCGGCAGCGGATGTAATCCCATATTGCAATAAAACATTCGTAGCAGTTCCGTTATTGTCAAACAACGTCTCCCCCGCATTATTGTTTGCGTCATCAAGGTGATTAATGTAAGCAGACTGCCCTTGCAATAATCGTCCTTGCCGTTCACTTACTATTGCTGCACGGATAGCCGAAACATCACTCCGGCCTTTAGCAATTTGTGCATCATCACGTGTTGCACTAAGACGAGGAACTGCAATCGCCGCTAATATCCCTAATACTACAATAACGAAAATAAGCTCAATCATTGTAAAACCCAATCGTTTCATACTTCTACCTCTTTAAATTAATAAACAATACTATTTCCACGTAATTTCATCGGATAATCTTGAATATGAAACATTTGCTGTAAAGGCATACATAAAAAATCATTATTATGTGGACTAAAAGTTACATTTAAAGTATCAGTTGTTGCGGTACTATTTATGTCCACAATAACACAATTATCGACCATACCCATTTTTATCGTTGCTTCATTTGGCGAAAGAACTGCATCAGAATTATTTTTAAGTACCAGAAAAGAATTTGACATCTGCGAAAAATCACTTGATATAGAACCATTAGCGGTTGCATACGCAGCAATTTCAGTAGCTCCTATAGCTATCTTCTGCGCCATTGCAGAAACTTTTGCATCATCACGCGTTGCATTCAGTCTTGGGATTGCTATAGCGGCTAATACCCCTAATATAACAATCACAAAAATCAATTCAACCATTGTAAAAGCTTGACGCATATTTATTTGCCTTCTAAATGTAGGTGCAAAACATTTTGCACCTACATGCATCTTTCACTTAATTAGAAAGTGACTTTCGAACCTTTGATAGAAATTGTTGTATTAGTATCAACATCTGCTGACAAACCTAAACGCTGGTTGATTCCCAGACAAATTGCATTTTCAATATTTTTAGATTGTGTTGTTAATGTACCTGCAGCAGAATCGTATGTAATACGTGTACATTCTGTACCTCCACTAGCAAGTGCTTTATCATAAATTCTAGCCTGTTGCGCAGTATCATAATTAACTTCAGGACCACGAACATTAGTCACAGCTTCCCACTGTGTTTTTGTAGTCACATTTAAATCACCTGCAGCTGTGTATGCTGCTGATGCATCGGTAACAATTTGCGTTGTGTTTGTTGCAAGCGTAGATATTTTTGCATCATCACGTGTTGCAGCAAGACGTGGAATAGCCACTGCAGCCAAAATACCTAAAATAACGATAACGAAGATTAACTCGATCATCGTAAAACCAGAACGTTTCATAAGAACTCCTTCGAAGTTTAAAATATAGATTACACTCGTAACCTTGCTACTATTATGAGCCTATAATTCTTACAAAACGTTTAAAGATAACTACTTTTAACCATTATTGTAAAAGAGTCGGGTATTTAAGCTCACTGTGGCATAATTTCCTAAATCAAAATTATGCTAGTTGAGCTTCCCTCTGAGGGCGAAGTGCCCTTTGGGTGAAACCCAGTGTTAACATAGCCAATTGGGACGCGTTCCAATGGTGTTTAAAGGAAAAAAATGAAAATCGCTGTACCTGTAATGGATGAATCTCTCAAAATGGCCGGAAATGCTGGCCATACACCCTATTTTGCGGTGTTTAATCTCAGTGGTGGAATGTTTAAAAGCTTTTCTTTAGAAGGGTTACGCGCTAATCCTAAAGTTGCCGGTGAAGAAGATCATGACCATGATGAACATCACACCTGCGATCACGATGCTGATGATATAGAACATATCCGTGCCCATGACACAATGGCGGACACTATCGAAGACTGTGATTACCTCGTGGTAAAAATGGCGTGTAAAAATACAGCAAAAAGTATGAGTAATGTAGGGGTAAAACTCCAAAAGTACAACGGAAGTGAAGTATTGGCACCAAAAATTTTGACGGAATTGGCATCTCAATTTAAATAATCGATCACTTTAATTCTCGTTTATAAATTAGAGGCGTATAATTCGCACCATAAATGAAGTGAAAGCTTCAAATCTTCATCTAGGTACAGTACACAGATGAGTCCTAAAAGGTAAAAAACACCATGATTTCTGCAGAGATTGAGACGTTAGGCATAAAAAACAGTGGAAAGCTCTTCCATAACCTTAGCTATGAAGAGTTGATGAAGCATGAACTCGAGAATGGTGAATGTCACCTTGCTAACAACGGTGCGACGATGGTTGATACCGGTATTTTTACCGGCAGAAGCCCGAAAGACAAATATTTTGTGGATGCGGATCCCTCTAACAAGTACATTGCTTGGGGAGATGTGAACAAAAAAATCGATAAAGCTATTTTTGATGAGCTTTTAGAAGTTGCAAAAGAACAACTTTCAGACAAAGATCTCTACATCACCGATGTATTTTGCGGTTCCAGTCCTACCAGTAAGCGCTCCGTCCGTTTTGTCTCTGAAATTGCATGGCAGTCTCATTTTGTCAAAAATATGTTTATTCGCCCAACGGCTGCTGAAGTTGAAACTTTTAAACCACAATTTACCGTCCTCAATGCGTGTAAAGCGGTTAATGAAAAATGGAAAAATCATGGCTTAAATTCCGAAGTTTTTGTCCTTTTTAACGTTGAAGAGAACCTATGTATTATCGGTGGTACATGGTATGGCGGAGAGATGAAAAAAGGTATTTTTTCTATGATGAATTACTGGTTGCCGCTCGAGGGTAAACTCTCTATGCATTGTTCAGCTAATGTCGGAGATGCAGGAGATACCTGTCTCTTTTTTGGCCTCAGCGGTACCGGTAAAACTACCCTCTCTACTGATCCTAAACGTGCTCTTATCGGTGATGATGAACACGGATGGGATGATGATGGGGTTTTTAATTTTGAAGGCGGATGTTACGCGAAGGTAATCAATCTCGACCCATCAAGTGAACCTGAAATCTTTAATGCTATTCGCCCTAATGCCTTGCTTGAAAACGTCGTTTTTGATGAAGACGGCAATGTTAAATACGAAGACGGGTCTAAAACAGAAAATACTCGTGTCTCTTATCCAATCGAACACATCGATAACCACCAACCGAGCCTTCAAGCGCCTCACCCTAAAAACATCATCTTTCTCACAGCCGATGCTTTTGGTGTCTTGCCTCCGGTAAGCCGTCTCACAAAAGAACAGGCAATGTACTATTTCCTAAGTGGTTACACCGCTAAAGTTGCCGGAACCGAACGTGGCATTACTGAACCGGTTGCAACATTTAGCTCGTGTTTCGGGGAAGCGTTCTTGCCGCTTCATCCTACCGTGTACGCTAAGCTTTTAGGTCAAAAAATCGATCAACACGGTGTTAATGTTTATCTGGTCAATACCGGATGGACGGGAGGAGCTTATGGCGTTGGAAAACGGATGAGTATCAAAGATACGCGGGCATGTATCAATGCTATCTTAGATGGAAGCATCAACCACAGTGAATTTGACACCACCAATACCTTTGGTTTCCATATCCCAAAAACACTGGGTGACATCGATCCTGTGATTTTAAACCCACGCAATGCATGGAGTGACCGTGATGCGTATCTCATTCAACGTGATAAACTAGCAGCCCTTTTCATTGCTAACTTTCATAAATATACTGATGGACAAAGTGGATTTGACTATTCAGCTGCCGGTCCGCAATTACCATAACTATATATATTTACGCCAAAAGGAACAAAGTCCCTCTTGGCTACGCTAACGCTAAGTTCTCTTCAGCAGAGCGCTCACGCGCAGTAAACCACACTTCTTCTTTTCGCTTTTGTTATTACGGCTCTATGAGCTTAAATGTTCCGGTAGTAGCATTATATTCCCAATAATCATTTCCCTCAGGTTTATTAGCAATATTACGATCTTTGGTACTGGTGCCGTTTTTGGTTGCCGGACCATAATATTTTCCACCGACCAATACCCAATCTCCATTTTCCGTATTTTTCAAAATAGCATCCAATGGATGAGCAGCAGAACCAAGAGTCGTCGGATAGCCAGTAGCATTAAGTGCTTGTCCTGCATTCCCTGTATTTTGTCCATTTCCCCAATCAAAATCACACGTATTGGCAATCCATTCACCATGGATGGAATCAAGTGCACTTTGGACTGATGAAGCGGTGGCAAGTTCGGAAGCGGATTTAGAGTTATCAGTGAGGTTGGCAAATTTTGGGATTGCCACCGCCGAGAGAACCCCGATGATGACGATGACAAATATCAGCTCGACGAGTGTAAAAGCACATCTTACTGATTTTATTTTCATAAAAGTTAAAAAGTAATGGTAGCGTTTGTCTCAAGACTACCTGCACCATTGAGCGTTGTATTAAGATCTTCCGCACATTTATTTCTGCTCACAGAATCCGTGAAATTATCACAATCTATGCCATAATAAACAGTACGAAGAGTTTTATTAAGAGTTATTGTTGCTACTGTACCGGTTGATGTCACATGTGTATAACTTCCATCACTAGTCGATGAATAGTTCCATCCCTTGCCCTTAACGCTAACAAGATTGTCTAGCTCAACTGAGTTATTATTTTCTAAATCTATCTGATTTACAGCTGCACTTGCAGCACCACTAGCTGTATCAATTGTCGTTTTAATGACTGCTTTGACTTCTGCATTTTGTTTAAGGTTTTTAAACTGTGGTACAGCAACTGCTGCCAATACTCCGATAATAACGATGACAAAGATCAACTCGACAAGGGTGAATGCATTACGTTTCATGTGAGACTCCTGAGATTGCACTATGTGCATATAAGATGTGAGTATTATCGTCATATCTAGCTTAAGCTTTAATGATAAGACTACGGTTTAAAAGAAAAGTAGAAAAAGTGGTAACACAAGCCCTTGAGCTCGTGTTTCAGATTAACAAGAATAGGTAGATTTAAATTCGAATGCAGTTGGGCGAGATTCATCAGGCCATACTTGTGTTTCGAATTTGTAGTGTTGATACGTATCGATGAACTCCGGAGTCATTACCGGTTGCAAGAACTCGTTATCACGAATTAATGCTTCTAATGAACCACGTAGTGTGTGTGGCATTTGCTGAATCCCTTTTTCACGAATTTCAGCAAGGCTAAGTTCAAATAAATCTTCATCCATCGGACCAACCGGAACGGTTTTGTTTTTGATACCGTCAAGTCCAGCCAACAACATAGCCGTAAACGCAAGATATGGGCATGAAGTTGAATCCGGGAAACGCATTTCGATACGTGTTGCTTTTTCACCCGCACCGTATGGAACACGGCAAGATGCTGAGCGATTTTGGCTTGAGTACGTCAAGATAGACGGAGCTTCAAATCCAGGGATAAGACGTTTGTACGAGTTGGTTGATGGGTTTGTGAATGCTGCAACGGCGCGAGCATGAGCGAAAACACCACCGACATAATGCAACGCTGTTTCAGACAAGTTGCTGTAACCACCCTCTTTATAGAATGTGTTTTTGCCATCTTTCCAGATTGATTGGTGAACGTGCATACCGTTACCGTTGTCGCCATAAAGTGGTTTAGGCATGAAAGTAACTGTTTTACCGTTAAGATGAGCAACCATTTTGATAACGTATTTAAGCTTTTGAACGTTATCAGCCGCTTCTACAAGAGTTCCGAAAACGATACCGATTTCACCTTGACCTTGTGCAACTTCGTGGTGACCGAGAACAACTTCAAGACCCACTTGCTCTAATGCCAACATCATCTCAGCACGAAGATCAACCATAGTATCGATCGGTGCTACCGGGAAGTAACCCCCTTTATTACGTGGGCGATGACCGGTATTGAACCCGTCTTTAAATGATTTTGAATCATTCCACTCACCCTCTTCGGTATCAACTTCAAAGTATTGACAATTGACTTCATCACGAATTTTTACATCATCGAATACAAAGAATTCATTTTCAGGTCCGAAATAAGCAACATCACCTACACCTGCATTTGCAAGATGCTCTAACGCTTTTTTAGCAATTGCACGAGGACATTTTTCGTATGCTTGACCTTTGTAGATGTCATAAACATCACAAATAACGATAACGGTCGGATCAGCAGTAAACGGGTCCATAAACGCAGATTCTGCATCTGGTTTAAGCAACATATCTGAACGATTAATCGGCTGCCAAGCATCGATAGATGAACCGTCAAACGGAAGACCGCCTTCAAATTGACCCGCGTTTACCGCACTCATACGGTAACTAACGTGATGCCATGTCCCCTTCATATCGGTGAAACGAAAGTCAACGAATTGAACATCGTTCTCTTTACAAAAACTGAAAAACTCGTCGACGCTATTTACGAATTTACCCATGCAAATCTCCTGAAAATAATAAAGTGCAAGCAGTATAGCAAAAGTTCCCAAAAATTCGAGGGAAAAACGTGATTAAAATTTAACCATCTCCCGTTTTCGCCCTTGGTAAAGAGCGCATTCACTATAACCGACAGAACGGGCCAATGCTTGAACATCATCTCCAAAAAGTCCGATTTGATCCGGACGATGCGCATCTGAACCAAAGGTGATCGGTATCTGAAGTTCGGCAATTTCCTCAAGCAACATCGCAGATGGATAGGCCTCAGCGATAGGTTTTCGATACCCTGACATATTGATTTCGATCGACATGTCCCCTTTTTTTATCGCTTGCAACGCATTTTTAGCTAATAAGCGGATGTCTTTGGTTGGAAGAAATTTAAATACCTTTAACAAATCCAAATGACCGACAATATCAAATTTTCGACTTTGCGCCATCTCTTCGATCAGTTTAAAGTAACGCTCATAGATTGCATTGATATCTGCCCCCTCATAACGTCCTATAAATTCAGGATTGTCAAATCCCCAATCATCAATAAAGTGGACACTTCCGATCAAATAATCACACGATCGATTCAACACTCTATCGTCCATATACCCCGGCAAAAAATCGACTTCGTATCCCAATAAAACCGTTATTTTTTCTTTATACGTCTCTTTTGCCTCCTGCACCCATCCCTCATACACACTCATATCTTCAAAACGCATCCGATAGGCCGGATCGTAGTGCATCGGGGCGTGATCGGAAAATCCAAAGAACTCTGTTCCGCATGTTATTGCGGATTCAACATACTCGTTTACACTCCCTGTAGCGTGATTACACAAAACAGTGTGATTATGAAGATCAACTTTCATCATTCATCCATTAAAACTAAAGATTTACATGCTATTATAGTGCAATTTAATCGTTGAGGTATTGCAATGACGCAAGAAGAATTAGATGCGCTGATGAGTGGTGACATAGATTTGGATGAAGCTTACGACGAGTCTGAAGTTGCAGAAGTCGAAGAGAAAAGTATCGATGAAGTAGCTGAAACTCCTGTGCCTTATCATGAAACCGATCCAGAAAAATACCGTGTATCCGCGATGCAAAGCTGGCCCCCTCCACCTCCAACTGATGATAATAAAATGGTTCATCAACTCGATGACGTTACCAAAGAGAGTGAAGAAAAAGCAACTGAAATTTTCGATCTTATCGAAGGAATCAGCAATGATTTAGGCAAAGGGGAAAAAGATGTTAAAATCCTCCGTAATATCATTACCAGTAATATCGAACTTTTTACAACGTTAAGTGCTAAATTTCCTCATGTTGAAGCGTTTGCAACGCAGTTAGAAAAAAATCGAGATGCACAACAAAATTTAGAAGCCATTCTCGAAATCCTCCAAAATGGAGGAGATACCATTATGAACATTATGGATATCATGCAGTACCAAGATATCCACCGTCAAAAAATAGAACGGGTTATCAATGTTATGCGTGCTCTTTCAACCTATATGAACCACTTATTTGCAGGTAAAATCGATGACAGTAAACGGGTAGGTTCTGCCGTTCATATCCATGGGGATACTTCAACTGAAGATATTGTAAGCAGTGATGATATTGAGGCTCTTTTGGCTTCTTTTGGGCAAAAATAAATAAAGAAAACGATACAATTCGCCCACTTATACTGTAAAGAGAGCCGTATTGAAAAAAGTGGAGCTTCTTTCCCCTGCAGGGAATTTAGAAAAACTAAAAATTGCTATTGACTACGGTGCCGATGCCGTATATGGAGGAGTGAGCCATTTTTCACTCCGTATCCGCTCTGGCAAAGAGTTTGATTTGGAAAGCTTCAAAGAGGGGATCGATTACGCTCATGCGCGTGGTCGCAAAGTCTATGTGACTATCAATGGCTTTCCGTTTAACTCTCAGCTGAAACTGCTCAAAGAGCATATTGCCACGATGGCATCACTCGAACCCGATGCATTTATCGTCGCAACTCCCGGAGTTTTAAAGCTCGCTCATCAAATCGCACCCCATATTCCACTCCATCTCTCAACGCAAGCCAACGTAATGAATGTTTTAGATGCGCAAGTGTACTATGATATGGGTGCGCGCCGTATTATCGCAGCACGGGAAATCTCTCTTAAAGATTTAAAACAGATCAAAGAAGAACTTCCTGATTTAGAGATCGAAGTGTTTGTGCACGGCTCCATGTGTTTTGCCTATAGCGGTCGCTGTTTAATCTCGACACTACAAAGTGGTCGTGTCCCCAATCGTGGAAGTTGTGCCAACGACTGCCGTTTCCCTTATGAGATGTACGCCGCCAATCCTGAAACGGGTACGCTGTTTAAACTCGTCGAAGATGAGGGTATCGGCACTTATATCATGAACTCCAAAGACCTCAATCTCGCAAGTCACATCCAAGAGATCATTGATGCGGGATGTATCGACTCACTCAAAATCGAAGGGCGTACCAAAGCACCTTATTACGCCGCCATTACGGCTAAAGTTTACCGTAGAGCAATCGATGATTATTATGAGGGAGAAAGTGATCCTGGACGTTATCAAAAAGAGCTTAACACAATGCAAAACAGAGGTTTTACCGATGCGTATCTCGTAAACCGTCCGTTTGAAAAACACGACACCCAAAATCTCGATTTTTCGATGATGATGGGAACGCATCAGGTGAGCGGGATTGTGGATGAATCGGGAGAGTATTTCGAGTGCAAATACAAAACGTTCCCGAACGATACAATGGAACTCGTTTTCCCTGAGGGAAATCTCCTTAAACCAGTCGATAATGAAATCGGAAAAGTGTGGGAAGAAAATGGGGAGTGGCATATCAGTTTTAAACAACTCCTCGCTGAAAATGGGAAAGTATGGGATCAGGTTCACAGCGGTAATCTGAACCGATTTAAACTGCCATGTACATTGCCTCACTTTACTTTTTTCCGTATCCCTGCTACCGAGGATATGGGGACGGTGACGAAGTGTTAATTGACCCGTTCGCCCTGAGCCTGTCGAAGGGTAAGTTCATGATTCGACAAAACAAGGGTACCGCTCGCGAAGCGATGTTTCCTCGAGCTCACCACGAACGAATATACTAAATCTAAAACAACAAAAGGAGAAAAAATGAAATTCGTATCAATTATTATGGGGAGCAAAAGTGATTACGATGTTATGAAGTCGTGCTCAGAAACCTTAGAAGCATTTGGTGTTCAATATGAACTTATTATCTCATCCGCCCACCGCTCTCCTGAGAGAACCAAAGATTATGTTTTAGCAGCAGAAGCCAAAGGGGCACAAGTATTTATTGCGGCAGCCGGAATGGCGGCTCATTTGGCAGGTGTTTTATCCTCTAAAACGATCAAACCAATCATTGGGGTTCCAATGAGTGCATCAGCACTCTCAGGTATCGATGCTCTCCTCTCAACAGTGCAAATGCCAGCGGGTATGCCGGTAGCAACAGTTGCAATCGGTAAAGCGGGAGCAATCAACTCGGCGTATTTGGCAATGCAAATTTTGGCATTGGAAAATGAAGAGTTACGGATGAAACTCCAAGAAGATCGAATCACAAAAGCGAAAAAAGTCGAAATGGATTCATTGGAGATTGAAACGATTCTATAATTTTATACGCCAATGGAACGCGTCCCATTCGGCTACGCTAACGCTAAGTTTCCTTCGGCAGGAAGCCCACGCACAGTAAACCGTGCTAAATAAAATCCACTCAACTTTTAGGTACGTGTTTTGCTATAATCGTTTAATAAGATAAAGGTGGTAAAAAATGCAAGGGCAGTGGATGAATATCAATGATTACGCTGAGATGACACAAATGGATCGCAGTGCCGTTGAAGCGTTGATTGTCCGTGGCAAACTTACTACTACCATCGAAGATGGAGAGGTGTTTATCGATGCGGGACAAGGGATGGCAGGAATCGTCCCTGTGAGTCTCCAAGAGCTCAGTGCATCCCACGCTGATGTCACGATCGGAGCGAGTTTCGTCGAAAAAACAATTGGAACCATCATCAACCTCCATGAAAAAGTTCTCGGAGCGAAAGATGAGACGATCGACTCGATCAAAAGTGAAAATGAATTTCTAAAAGAGGCGCTCGCATCTCTCCAAGAACTCTATGATGAAGATCGCAATACCATTGCTACCCTCACTGAACAACTGCGTCTCTCCCAGCAAGAGGTGGAGTTTATGCGTCGTAAATACAAACTGATGTGGGGCAAAGTTATCGACGATCACGCCGCTCAATGACCATCCAAAATGAATGTATTACCTGCATTGCAGGTCAAAGTAAACGTGTTTGTGAAGCGATTCATGCTAATGAAGCGTTATCTTCTACGATTATAACTTATGTTGAAAATGCTCTAAAAAATGCCGATTTCACCCTCTCTCCACCCGTAATTGCTGCCCCTTTGTATGAGCAAATGGCCGTGTTAGCCAATACCCATGATCTTTATGAAAAACAAAAACAACATGCCACAGAGCAAGCCAAAACCTACCTCCCTTTTTTACAAGAAACGATAGAACAAAGCAATGATCCTTTTATTGCGGCTCTCAAAACTGCGGTCGTGGGCAATGTCATCGATCTCGCCGCAGAGGTAAGTTTCGATCTGCATGATGCGATTAACTCTGTTTTTCACACTCCGTTTCACCATGATGATACCGAAACATTACGCACACAACTCGAAAATACCAAAACCGTTCTATATATCGGTGACAATGCGGGAGAGCATATCTTTGATGCTCTCACGATACAATCACTCCAAAACCTCTATCCTGAGATTGATTTTACCTATATGGTACGGGGAAATCCCATCATCAATGATGTGACTTTGAGCGAAGCGTATGAAGCAGGGATAGAGAAGATATGCACGTTAATGGATAGCGGAGTTCCTACCCCCGGATTTGTCTACAGCCTCGCATCACCTGAAGCCCAAAAACTCTTTGACAGTGCGGATTTTATCATCGCTAAAGGGATGGGGAATTATGAGTGTATAACCCCTGTTCAGCGTCAAAATATCTGCTTTTTACTCAAAGTAAAATGTTCCGTTGTCGCCCATTCGCTGAATCGTACTATCGGAGATATTGTTTGTAAACTGGGATAACTTATCCCAAACAAATACGATTACGCCCCTCTGATTTTGCCAAATACAAAGCGGTATCTGCACGTCCTACTACATTTTCAATACGATCGTTTTGTGTGCTTTCTGCAATACCAAAACTGCATGTCAGTGCTTGAATATGAGGAAAATCATAGTTATTTATGGTCTCATAAATTTTAGTCGCAAGATGACGGGCACCAGTTATTGATGTTTCTGGACAAATGATCATGAACTCTTCCCCACCCCATCGACCCACAATATCAGTGTCGCGAATGGAAATACGTAAAATTTCGGCAAGGGTAACAAGTGTTTTATCGCCGATTAAATGACCATACGTATCATTAATCCGTTTAAAGAAATCAAGATCCAGCATGATGACTGAATAAGCACGTTTGGTTCGCTGATAATTCTGATGACATTCAAGTAATTTTTCATCCAAACGGATACGATTAGATAACTGTGTCAGAGGGTCCGTCGTTGCCATCCGTAAGAGTCTCTTATTGTAAGTGCCCATTTCAAATTGACGGTACACAAAAAATGAGATAATAATAAACCCAAAAAAAGCGATACGATACGCCCAGGTAAAATCGATTTTCTCTTCATACGTGATTGCAATGTAGCGGTTAAAAATCTTTTGTCGTTCAGCGACACTGATCGAATCAATCGCTTTGTCGATGATTGATTTTAGTTCAGGATAATCATTACGGATCATCATCCTTACCTCAAAATCGAACTCGGTTGTTCCCGATATTTTTAAGTCCATATAATGATCGGCATTCATCAAATACGCAACAACGGGGAGAATGTCCACGACAGCATCAACGCGTCCGCCACTCAACATTTTTAATCCCTCTCGGGTATCGCTGACTTCAACAATCGTAATTTTTGGATACTGCTTTTTAATCGAATCGATTACACTGTATCCGCTACCGATTGCTAATCGCTTCCCCTCTAATGCATCAAGTCCCGGAAGAAAGTCGATGCTCTTGTTCGTTACGATGACATTTGCAAATGTGGCATAAGGTTTTGAGAAAATGGAATAAGGCTCTTTATCTGCAGAAGTAGCTGTTCCTAACGTAACATCCGCCGTTTTTGTTTTAATTAAATGAAGCACTTCGTTCCACGTCGATGATGGAATAAATTGGGTATGCATACCGGTTCGTTTAACAATCAAATCCCAAAAATCGATAACAATCCCTTGAAGTTCAGTGTGCTCTTTATCTTGGAAATTAAACGGTGGCCAGGCTGAAGTAGAGGTATAACGGATAGTCGTAGTATTTAAAAAAGTACGTTCCTTAACATTCATAAGAAGCGATTGATTTTTTGAATCATCATAGACAAATCCTTTAAAACGATCTTCATTTTGTGGCAATCCCATCACTCTATAAATATCCGATATACGTCTAAATTTATCGATCGTTATCGCCCCTAGTGGCTGATTACCACGATAGGCTAATTCTTTAAGAACCCGTCCTTCATAAATCAAGCTCTCTAAAGATTTATTTTGCATGTTGTAGCGTTCTCGGATAAGCTGTGCTGTTTCGGGAATATTTTGAAAAGCGTATTCCCATCCTCTCAAAGTCGCATTGACAAAAGCACGAACTCTTTTAGGATTATTTTTTACTTCACTTTCGGAAGTAAAGAGGATATCACTGTAAAAATCGAACCCGTAGGCCTCTGGATTAATCAGATTTGTCTCAATCCCTTTTTCTTTCAAAACAAACGGTTCGTTTGAGATATAACATGCCATTACATCCGCTTTACCGTTTACTAGATCATTAAGATTAAAACTATGCTGAATAAATGTAAGTTCATTCATGCGAATGTCTTGAGAGTTAAGCATCGCTCGTACCGAAATAGTATCTTGAAAATCCTCGGTCATCATGACCCGTTTTCCGATGAGATCACGAGGCGTTTTTATATCTAACGATTTTTCCGAAAGGAGAATAAAGGGAGAAGTTTGGAAAATAGCCGCTAATGCAACAACATCTTTTCCATTCATACGATCAAGTAAAAGGGACGATCGCCCGATTCCATAAGTACTATTTCCAGACATCACCTCATCAATGGCGAGTCTTTTTGGATCAAACTTTTGAATCGTTACCTCTAATCCTGCATCACGGTAAAATCCTTTTTCTTTAGCAATATAATAACCGGCAAATTGAAATTGGTCTGCCCATTGCAGCTTTACCGATACTTTTTCTACATGTGGTTGCGCAAAAAGTGAGGTGAAGCATAAAAACAACAAAAGAAAATAATGTTTCACCCTCTACTCGCTTTTTTGGAATTACTCTATGATAGGGCGTATCGTATTAAAAAAGGCTTTAAATACGCTTTTTGGTATAATGGCGCAATTTATTTTGATGGGATAGTTATGATTACATTTGGTGATATGCTTTTAAAACTTCAACAATTTTGGAACGACCAAGGGTGTGCCATAGTACAGCCTTATGACATTGCCGCCGGTGCGGGAACTTTTCACCCTGCAACTTTTTTACGTTCGCTCGATTCCAAACCGTGGTCGGTTGCCTATGTCGCCCCAAGCCGTCGCCCGACAGACGGTCGTTACGGCGAAAATCCGAACCGTTTGGGAAGCTACTATCAGTTTCAAGTCCTCATCAAACCGAGTCCTGAAAATATCCAAGAGCTTTATCTCAAAAGTCTAGAATACCTCGATCTAAACCTCAAAGATCATGATATCCGTTTCGTCGAAGACAACTGGGAATCTCCGACCCTCGGAGCATGGGGTCTGGGCTGGGAAGTGTGGCTGAACGGTATGGAAGTGACTCAATTTACCTATTTTCAGCAAGTGGGCGGAGTAACGTGTGATCCTGTAGCGGTTGAAATAACGTACGGTACGGAACGTCTCGCGATGTATCTGCAAGGGGTTGATACGGTATTTGATATCGTATGGAGCGAAAATAAATTCGGCAAAACCCTCTACCGCGACATCCACAAAGAGGGTGAGATCGAGTTTTCAAAATATAACTTTGAAATCGCCGATACGGCAATGCTTTTTCACGAGTTTGAAGCTAAAGCCGCCGAGTGTAAACGGTGTCTCGATGCCGAGCTTCCCCTCCCCGCGTATGATCTATGCATGATGGCGTCCCATACGTTTAACACCCTCGATGCGCGCAAAGCGATCTCGGTTACCGAACGTGCCAACTACATCCTCAAAATCCGTGAGCTCGCCAAAGGGTGTGCAGAGTTGTACAAATCACAAGAAGAGGAAAGAAACCTCCGCGTAAAAGCGTGATGCAAACCCTCATCGGTCAGATTGATCGGATCATCTACCAAAACAACGGCTTTTTCATCGCCACGCTCAAAGGGGGGGATAAAATCAGCGCCCACTACTACGAGAGCGATGTCGATAATCTCAAAGATGCAGCAGTGACCCTCAAAGGATCATGGGAAGAACACTCGCAACACGGGCGGACGTTTAAAGCCCATTCTCTCATCGTCAACCAAAATGAACTCTTCTTTTTTCTCAACCGCGTCGTCAAAGGATTCACGAAAAAGCTCACCGCTGAATTGATCGAAAAATACGGTACAGAGGGACTAATCGATATACTCGATAATGATATCGAGCGTCTCATGGAGATTAAAGGGATGAATGAAAAACGTCTCCTAAAGCTCTCCGGCGGATGGAAACAGTTTCGCTCCATGAGGGCATTAGGAGAGTTTTTAGCCCCATTTGGTGTCACCCCTGCTCTGCTTCGACTTATAGCCGGAGCGTTAAAAGAGGTAAAAGATCCCATCGAAGCGATCAAACATAACCCGTATGGTCTGATGCGGATTAACGGTATCGGATTTAAAAAAGCCGATGAGATCGCGCTGAATATGGGGCTAAGAACGGATGATGAGCGGCGTATCCAAGCGGCAATGGAGTACACCCTCAGCGAATACTGCGACTCTGAGGGGAACAGCTGTATCGAAAAAAATGCCCTTTTTAGCAAACTCGATCTTCTAGTAGCTTTAGGAGATCAACGTGCGTACGAAGAGGCGCTGGAGGATCGTCTTCGTGAGGGGAGCATCACAATCTTGCCGAGTTTGAAACTCTCCCCAACTCGCATCTATGAAGCCGAAATACTTCTGATAGAGCAGTTTAAACGTCGAGCTAAAGCCTCTCATGAGCCTCTATGTAATGATCTGAAAGCTTTTTGTGAAACACACTCCCTGACACTAGGAGAACAACAATACAGTGCATTAGAGCTCATAAACCGAGGATGCGGACTCATTTTTCTCGTCGGCTATGCAGGAACAGGGAAAAGTACGACCGCCAAAGCGCTCCTCGATCTGCTATCCACCCGACATGAGCCGAGCCTCATTATGACCTGTGCTCTGAGTGGTATCGCATCTCAGCGGATAAGGGAGCGCAGCGGCTACCAAAGCGCCACGATCCAAAGTTTGCTGGTACGGTTCGAATCGCACGACACGATGCCCTTTCAGGTGATCTTGATCGATGAAGCCTCGATGATCAATTCGATGCTCTTTGCGCGGCTGATGGCGAAGATAGATCGTGACGCAACCGTTATCATCGTCGGTGATGATGCACAGCTTCCCCCTATCGGGGCGGGAAGTCCTCTCTCGGATGCGATTACCCTAAACCTCGCCCCGACGGTGATGCTCACCCAAATTTACCGTCAGAGAGAAGGGCAAGCCATCGCTCTAATCGCTAATGATGTCAGAAAGGGGATCATCCCGCAGTATCAAGAGCATTATGAAGATTTTACATTTCATAATGTCGATATCCCCAACCGCTATGCTCTCAAAAATTCTCTTAGCAGCAGCGAGTTTGATGATGTCCTAAAAACACACGCCCACAATATCCTCGCCGCTATCGCGGATGTAACCCTCCAGCATCTCCCAAAATCGCGCGAAAAGCTCCAAGCTAAACAGATACGCGAATACCTCAGCGCCTTTCAGGTGATCTCTCCGATGCGGGGGAATACACTAGGGGTTGATAATCTCAATCTCCTACTGCAAGACTATTTCAACCCGAATCCAAAAAAAAAGATCAAAACCTTTAAAGGGGAATTTCGTCTCATGGACAAAGTTGTCCATACTAAAAACGAAAATCTCCCCTCTACCACCCCTGAAGAGTTCAAAGAGGAATCTGAGGCAAGTGAGCGACGAATCTTCAACGGTATGTGCGGAATACTCTTCCGCATCGATGAAGAGGAAGAAATTGCCTATGTTTATTATCCGAACGAAGAGGTGATTGTCCATTATAAATTTGAACAAGTCAACGATTTTCTCAACCTCTCTTATGCACTAAGTGTCCATAAAGTTCAGGGGATGGAATACAACACTGTTGTAATGGTAATGAGTTTTTCGCACCATATAATGCTCAATACCAAACTCCTCTATACTGCACTTACACGGGCTAAAGAGCAGTGTATCGTTGTGGGGGAGGCCGGGGCATTTGAATCAGCCTGTAGGCGGCTAGAGCATACAAAACGTTCAACTGTTATGCAAGAATTAGCTAAAGGATAAAATTTTTCCTTTACTTTATTCTGCTACAATTCTCGTTCCAATCCATAAAACACAAGGATTCACAATGAAAATATTAATGATCTCTGCCATCATCGCATCAAGCGTCATGGGTGCTTCACTCGTAGATGAAGCTAAAACAGCCGGTTTAAAACCGATCCCAACCTCTGCAAAAGCGCTCAATGCACTGACCAGTAATCCAAAAAACCCGACAACTGCGGCTAAAGTAGAACTCGGAAAAATGCTCTATTTCGAGCCGCGCCTTTCTAAAAGCGGTTTGATTAGCTGTAACAGCTGCCACAACCTCGCAATCGGAGGAGTTGATGGTATGTCTGCCGCTATCGGGCACAAATGGACAGCTAATCCTCATGGTCTCAGTTCACCAACAGTCTATAACGCCGTATTCTACAGCCAACAATTCTGGGACGGACGCTCACCGCATCTCGAAGACCAAGCCCAAGGACCAATCCAAGCAGGACCTGAAATGGCCGCGCCAAAAGAGTTCGTAGAGGGTGTCGTCAACTCTATCCCAGCCTATGTTAATGCATTCAAAAAAGCATACGGCAAAGATGTCAAAGTTGATTTTACTAAAGTAGCCGATACTATCGCCGTATTCGAGCGTACCCTCGTTACCCCATCACGTTACGATGATTTCCTCAATGGGAAGAAAAATGCCTTGAGCAAAGCGGAGCAAAAAGGGCTTAAAACCTTTATCGACAAAGGGTGTGCTACCTGTCATAACGATATCGCACTCGGCGGAACAATGCAGGCATTCGGTGCTGTGGCTCCCTATAAACACATGAATGTAGGAGATTTCAAAGGGGATAAAAACGGTATGGTTCGTGTACCCACACTCCGTAATATCACCGAAACTGCTCCGTATTTCCACAACGGTCAAATCGCAACACTCGGCGAGGCGATCAAAGAGATGGGTCGTATCCAACTCGGTGTTGATTTGAATGACAAAGAGACGGAAGAGATCGAAACCTTCCTAAAAGCGTTAGAAGGTAAAAAACCGACGGTTATCTATCCGATGCTTCCGGCTTCAACCGCAAAAACGCCAAAAGTGGATGTCGTTAATAACTAATATAACATTCAAAGAACGTTCGCCCTGAGCCTGTCGAAGGGTGACGTTCATGGTTCGACTGGCTCACCACGAACGTATTTTATTCACACTCTATCCCCTCGAACTCTTTTTGGTATTTCCCACACTCACTTTTCACTATCTGTAAAATCTGTGGTTTTTTCGCTCCATCTAACCACTCTAATAATGTTCTTAAAGGAATTTCATCCATAGCCGTACATCCCGATGTAGGACGTTTATCACTTTGGTTTAGATGGATAAAGATACATGAACCACGTCCCCTTTGCGCCGATGGGTTATACCCTATCACTGCACCATAACGATACACTCCATCAGGGCGTCGCATCACTTCGTAACTGGAGGGAAGAGAACTTTTGTCATAAATACGGAGTATTTTGTTGTAACGTGAATCATTAACATCATCAACACAATAGAGATTTTCATCTGCATGCCAGTGAGGAAGTTTAAATGTTGTGTTCTGATCGTAGCCAAAAGTTGATGTTATGGGAAATACCCCTGCTGGCGAGCGTCCATCCCCTTCATTTTTAAGCGGTTGTTTAAACGCAACATATCCCAAACCGCTTCGCCCTAAGGTAACAGGGACTTTATCGCCAATTTTAACCCACTGACGCTGTTTCTCATACCGCTGCAATGAGGCACTCGTCGCGTTTAGCTCAGGAGAAAGGACAACCACAAATTGCTCAAAAGCAAAGAGGGTAGAAAGGACAGACGAAAGCAAAAGGGGCAAAGTTATTTTCAACATCTCATTTTTCTTAGTTTGTTTTAAAGTTAGGTAGTATAGCATATAGAAAATTTGGCAAGTGAGGCAATAATGGCAATAACGGTTCGCAAAGCATCCGAGGTAGATATTGACTTTATAGCCCAAGCATTGCTAGAGAGTTCACGGGGAGGAAAAAAGATCGGTTTATTCGATCTGGTTTTTAATACATCTGATAATGAAACTCTTTTAGCGAATTTAAAACGCTTAGCTCTCACTTCAACGAAAAGCTATTGTCATTTCTCCAATTTTTTCATCGCCCTCTCAGATGGGATGATAGCCGGAACCATTTGTGGCTATGAACCCCGTATCGCCACGCATGAAATATTTTCCAAAGCACTCGAAGAGATCGGTTTTGATGAAACGTATCACGAACGGATAGCCGCTTATCTTTTATGTGAGGGTGAAGTGGACAATAAAACATTTGTCCTCGATTTTATGCTTATTAAACCGGAGTTTAAAAGTCTTGATGTCTTTAAAGAGCTCATTGGAAAAAGTATGCTCACTGCACGACTCAAAGGATATCGAAAAGTTCAAACGGCAATTGAAATCGGTTCCGTTGAGAATGAAATGATCTACAAAAAGCTAGGCTTTGAAGTCATGGATGAGAAACGAAGTGAATACTACCGTGAGCAATTTGACCGTCCCGGTATTATGCGCCTGCAAATGATACTGTAAGGATATCCAATCGAATACGGTCTTTTAGGGTTAATCCCTCCCCTTGTTGCCATCTTACTTGCCCTCTTTAGTCGCTCGGTCTTTATCGCATTAGCCGTAGCGGTATTGATTGGTGAATTTATTATTGCCGATTTTCATCT
This sequence comes from Sulfuricurvum sp., assembly GCF_028688295.1. Taxonomy (GTDB): domain Bacteria; phylum Campylobacterota; class Campylobacteria; order Campylobacterales; family Sulfurimonadaceae; genus Sulfuricurvum. The sequence goes on along the minus strand of NZ_JAQTYM010000008.1, from coordinate 21,898 downwards.
GATTACGACGATTCTTCTTATTATCGAACGATTTATCGCTCTACTTAGCGAAGGATGGGTGCTCAAAACCCTCGGATTTGCAATCATGGTCGGTTCTGTCATGACACTGATCGAACGCAGTGGCGGTGTCGGAGCTTTTGTCCATGAGCTGAGTATCAAACACTCACTCGTCACCACCAAACGAGGTGCTCTGATCCCTAGTTTTGTTGCAGGAATTATTATTTTTATCGAATCATCTATCACCTCTCTCGTAGCCGGTGCGGTAGGAAAACCTTTTTGTGACCGCTATGGTATCAGCCGAGCGAAATTGGCGTTTGTCTGTGATTCGACCTCAGCACCGGTCTGCTCCATCATCACCATTAACGGATGGGGAGCATTACTCTTGGGACTTATAGGCGGACAAATCACCGCCGGACTGATCGCGGGTGAAAGTGCAACTTGGCTTATTCATTCCATCGCTTTTAATTTTTATGCTTATATTGCTCTCATTGTTACCTTTATCGTTATTTGGTATGAGATCGATATCGGTCCTATGCGTCATTCACTCCCGCATGAGTTCTCACCCCAGTATGAAGAAAACACTAAAAGTGTCGGCCTCTTTTTATGGCCTATCGTTTGGATGATCGGCGGGGTAATCGGTTTCATGCTCCTTAGCGGAAAGGGAGATATTTTAAAAGGTTCCGGATCCAGTTCAATTTTTTATGCCCTTTCACTAACTCTTATTTTGATGTGGATTTACTACCGTTTCACCAACACCATGAAAACAGGAGAATTTTTAGAAGCGGCCTTTAGCGGAGCCAAAACCCTCACCCCTATTGCCTTTATTTTACTCTTTGCCTTTGCTATCGGCGGAGTGAGTTCAGATATGGAGGTGGGGCAATACCTCGCCTCCTTTATCGGTGACTATCTCCCCTCCGCCTATCTCGCGGGAGCCATTTTTATGTTAGCTGCCCTCATCGCATTTGCTACGGGGACGAGTTGGGGGACCTTTAGCATTATGCTCCCCATCGCCGTACCTCTCGCAGTAGGTCTCGATGCACCGGTAGCTTTGGCAATAGGAGCCGTGATCTCAGGAGGAGTTTTCGGCGATCACTGCTCTCCCATCTCCGATACCACTATCATTTCGTCGATGGCAAGCGGATGTGAGGTTGGTGAACATGTCAAAACACAACTCCCCTACGCTCTTATTTCAGCACTCTTTGCCTTTATTTTATTTATACTTTTTGGGGTACTACTCACATGATTAAAGCGAAGCTTCTTTTACTCGAAGACGACCCGAATCTCTCTGAAAGTGTCAGCGAATATCTTGAAAGTTGCGGCTATGACGTCACTTGTGTCTATGATGCTGCAACCGCTGAAGATACCCTCTATGAGCAAAAATTCGATCTATTACTCCTCGATGTCAATATCCCAGGCGGAAATGGCTTTTCCCTCCTCAAAACAAGCCGTAAAGAGGGAAATTCAACTCCTGCGATCTTTATCACCTCACGTAATGCTATGAGTGATGTCGAAGAGGGGTTTGAGAGCGGGGGAGATGATTATATCCGTAAACCCTTCGCTCTCAAAGAGCTGTTGTTACGGATTCAAACGATCCTAAAGCGCAATTTTTACCATAATCCGACCGATGCTCTCACGTTAGCCGAGGGGATTACCTACGACATCGATAATCAAGTGCTTACAATCAATGGAATCGTCCAAAATTTACAACTCAAAGAGCACAAGCTCCTCAAACTTTTTATCCAACACCGCAATGAACTTTTGCATCATGAGATGATCATGGAGTATTTGTGGGACTTCGATGAAACCCCTAGTGATGGAAGTCTACGCACCTATATTAAAACGCTCCGTAAACTCCTCGGAAAGGATTCCATTGTCAGCCACAAGCGCCTCGGGTATCAATTTCGCTAAATACCGAACTTTACGAAGTTTTTTAGCTCTTTATGGAGTAATGAGTATTCTCATTTTGGGGCTGATTGCAATCCTCTATTATGAATCGGTAAAAACTCAAATGCTCTCTTCGCATCGTCTAGCAATGCAGTTGGAGAGTGAGACTTATGTCCCAAAACTCAAACAATGGTTAGAAAACGGTCATAATCTCAAAACTTTCCCGACTGACCTTGCTTATACAACTGCTTTGTATGGATACAGCAAAGATTTTCTTGTCGGCAATTTATATCAAAACCACACCGATTTTCGCGAAAATATTGCTTTGCATAAGGGGTATATTCATCTCATTATTGCCCTCTCACCCTATGGATTAGGAGAGTATTATCTCGTTTTTGAAACCCGTGACGATGAGCTTTGGAGACACCAAGTTCTTAAAGATGTGTTGAGTTTCGGTTCACTCTTGTTAGTGATTTTAGGGATCATCGGGTTTTTCCTCTCTCGAATGTTTTTACGTCCTATGAACGAAGCGATAGCCCTGCTCGATAATTTTATCAAAGATACCACCCATGAACTAAATACCCCCGTTAGTGCAATCCTCACGAATATAGAAGCACTACAAGAAGGGGAGCTACCACTATCAGCAGCAAAAAAACTCAAACGAATTGAAATCGCCTCTCGTACAATCTCGACACTCTATGATGATCTTACCTACCTCATTTTAAACCATGATTTAGCGGTTAAGGATACTGCACTCGATTTATCTCATCTCTTGAATGAGCGTCTCGAGTATTTCCGTCATCGAATCGAGCAAAAAAAAATCACCCTTACCCTCTCTATCAATCCCGATATCATACTTATTATCGATAGCACCAAAGCGACTCGCCTCATCGATAACCTCCTCTCAAATGCAATCAAGTACAACAAAATGGAGGGGCATATTGCTATTAATCTCATTCATGGTAATTTGTGTATCGAAGACAACGGCATAGGAATCCCCTCAGAAATGATTGATCGAGTGTTTGAGCGCTATACCCGCGCTGATAAAAGTGTCGGAGGATTTGGAATAGGGCTAAATATCGTCGCAATGATTGCAAGAGAGTATGATTTGAAAATTACGATTGAATCTGAAGAGAGAATCGGGACAAAGATTTGCGTGGGATGGGAGTAATTCCCCATTAGGGGAATTGTGACGAGGAACAAAACAATATAATTTGTAGACTGCGACAGCTCGCAGCAGCTAAAGATTATTTTAGACCCGCGATATGATCACCAAGAGCTTTCATATCAGCATCACTCAATGTGGCAGTTTGCCCTTTCATCAAAGCACCCATACCTTTGGTATTACGTGTTCCCGCTTTATACCCTTTGAGCGCATCAACCACTTTTGCAGAACTCCATCCAGCAATCACTTCTGATTTACCCAAAGCTACTTTTTCACCTTTAAGACCATGACAGGCCGCACATTTTTGATACAAAGCACCGCCATCAGCAGCACTCAACATAGCTGTAAGTCCAAGAATCGCAATTAACGTTTTCATCATAAATCCTTTTTATTTAATGTTTGCCTAATTTCGTCATACCGTACTTGATACGGTATCCACACTCTTTGTATTTTTAGATTCCGTGTCGGTGCACGGAATGACACAACCCTTATCCACAGCTCGGGACGTTTCCGCTATCTGAACCGTACTCTTTAGCAAAATCACCAATATCTTGGAGTTTATCACTCATGCTTGGATTCGTAAGGACCGGAACTGCATTTGGAAAACGCTCACCATAAACTTTGATAAACCCTTTTGCTCCATCAGCAAACAACTCTTCCCATTCACCTACCGTATGCTCAGCCGCAAACTTGGTTCCGTTCATGTTGAACTTCGCTTTAAGCGTTTTTAGATAGATTTTTTGACCCGCTTTAGCGTCCGCTGAAGCAACTGAAGCACTGAGTGCTGCGATTAACAGTAATGAAAGCAACTTATTCATCCTAAACTCCTTTTTCAGAGTTTCTCTTTCGAGATTCCCTTTTGATGAGAGCAGTATAAAAAGTTATTGTGAAGCGATTGTGGAGGGGGTTAACTATTTTGAAGACGTTCGATTAAAGCTAGTGTTTGCTTCTCTTGCTCATACAGAGCAAAATTTTTACGCACATAGGCTTGGAGAAGTAGTTTGAGATCATTGTTCCCATTAAACTCAAAATCCTGTCTCATCTGCTCGGTTAAAAAACGGGCAAAATCTTCCTCAACATCAATGTCGTAACGTTTGGCATTGAGGGTAAGGGCTATTTTGGTCTTCATCCAAGCAAACTTTCTATTTTAGAAACGATGGCTTCAATCTCAACATCTTTTGCGGCAAGTTCATCAGCGTACATTTTAATCTCTTCATCTTTTGCGGCAAGCGCCCCATTTAGACGTTCAATTTCAGCATCTTTCGTTTGTTCATTACCACGAATCGAGACACCCTCAGCACGAAGGGCTTCAACTTCTCCTTTAAGAGCAACTTGTTTTTCAAGTAAATCGGTAACGAGTGTCGTCAACTTTTCCAATGGAGTGGGATTAAATAACATGATTAACCTTGGGTAATAGAGTCTTTGACATAATTTTAACATAGTTTAGCTCTGCTTCAACGCTAATCCTTCCAAATCCCTCTGAGTTGCCACTGCCTTTTAAGTATAAGTCGTATACTATGTGTGGAGAGTTATACGATTAACACATCTAAAAAAGGGGATATTATGGCAAAAGGCCAAGATTCAAAAAAAGCAGTTAAAAAAGCACCGACCAAAACGTTAAAAGAAAAACGCACTGACAAAAATTCGAAAAAGAGTTAGAGATTAGCGATAATTCAAAAACTCACCTTAACTCAGCAGTCATATTGGTAAAAATGGCGTCTTCTATGAGTTCTTCAATAAATAAACTATTTAAGTAATTTAGTAATACCAAAGTAAGTAATTTGGTATAATATTTAAAATAATAATTGATTGGAGAGATCATGCACACGATCACATTAAAATCAGATGACACCTTTTATGAAACACTCAACGACATGGTAAAGAGCCTTAAGATTACGAAGAGCGAATTGATTCGCCGTTCAGTAACCTATTATCGTGAAGCATTAAAGCAAGAACAACTCAAAGAGCAAATGAAACGAGCATCCCTAAAAGTGCGAGATCATTCGTTGTCTATGGTTCAAGAATTTGATGATACGCTAAATGACGGATTAGTATGAAACGCGGAGACATCTATTTAGCCAATCTTAACCCTAAAAAAGGGGATGAAATAGGCAAAATACGACCTGTCTTGATTTACCAAAGCAATATGCTCAATAGCATAGGGCATACAACAACAATAGTAATCCCATTATCTACCAAGCTAATCGATGATGCCCAACCGCTTCGGTATCGGATCAACAAACGTGACGCATTAGACTACGATTCAGATATCGTTATCGATCAAATCCGCTCCATCGATAACAACCGATTGACGTCCGATGCAATCGCTTCCTTATATCCTCACGAAATGGACGATATTGATACAATGGTGAGTATCGTACTGGGGATGAAATAGTAAACTTTTTGCATAACCTTTTTTTCCGTTCGTGGTGAGCCTGTCGAACCATGAACTGCACACCCTTCGACAGGCTCAGGGCGAACGTCCTCATTCGGGGTTATGAAAGAATTCTAATGTGTCTATGAAATGAGGTCATTCCAAGGTGTATTGATTAAGAATTAATTACCATTTGAGCAAATAACTTTGGCTCATCCTCTTCATAATGAATTTGTAAAAATTCATGCATCAAATTTTTAGCCCTTTTCATAATATCTTTCTCATAATATACTGTAGCCAAATTGTATATGATAACTTTAGAAAGAATTGGCTCCTCAACAGGATCAATTAGTGCATATGCTTTTTCCAAATTTAAAATACCATTTCCAATTTCTTTATTACGTAGATAAGACATAGCATAACGATAATAAACTTCAGGGCTATCAGGTTCTAATTCAATCGCACGTTCATAATAGCTATATGCTTTTTGCTGATCTCCCAATTCTGTATAGACAACTCCCGCAACAAGACAAGCTTCTTTATATTTATTTATATCAGAAAGTTTGTCTAAAAAAGTCTTTGCCAATGAATAATCACCAGTATTTGAATGATCTGCTGCTTCATTAAAATTTAAAGAATCTCGTTGTAAATCTGCTTGTGATATTGAGGGGCTGTGAATTGGTACACCTGCACTATTTAAACTGACTGCATCTAAATTTTGTGAAAGTGGCATAAAAAAAGAAGGAATCATATTTTGATACAAAAGATTTTCAATTGCACCAATATCGATTTTTTCACCTGTCTTCTGAACCGACTCAATATATTTAATTAATCTCTTATATGGGTTAAAATTTTTATCAGCATCATAAACCATTTCAGCAATTTGTACTCTATTTGCAATTGCCGTACTTGAACCAAGGCGCACAAAACATTGGCCTTCATAGAGTGTTTTTTTAACCGTTTTAAAGTCTTGTCTCACGATATGTGGTTTTCTAGAGCTAACTGGTATTTTAATCAATATAAGATGATGTTCCTGCCCTTCGTGTGTAATCTCAATTTCTTCAAAAGTAAATTCTATTGGTGGACTGATTTTGCCATTCACAAGAGTTTGCCATTGCGCTTCATCTTCAATATCGGACAATTTAACATCAAAATAATTTCCATCTTTATACCCAACAATGACAAATGCGTCTTTTCCATTCTGGCGAGTGGAGTTTGCAAATGCTGTGATATCTTTTATAAATTCGGCACGTCCATCATTTACTCCATTATATTTATAAAACTCACGTTTGAAATCACATAAATTATTTTCACCCGCCATGATTAACTGTTGCAATTCTGAACTTGTCATATAGCTTTCCTACTTATTGAATTACACTCATATAATCAATTATATCTTGTTTTCAAAAACTCACCTTAACTCAGCAGCCTATAGGCAGTCGTCCTCATTAAGAAACAGGTTTTCCGCTATAATTCGACAACTATAGTAGAAACTAATTTAGGGTCATTCATTGCCGATTTTTAAAGTCCATACCCCCTATCAACCTGCCGGTGATCAGCCCGTTGCTATCGATGCTCTCGCATCGGGCATTAAAAACGGCGAACGCTATGTTTCCCTTGAGGGGGTAACCGGTAGTGGTAAAACCTACACGATGGCGAAGGTGATCGAGAGCGTTCAGCTTCCGACGATCATTATGACCCATAACAAAACTCTCGCGGCACAACTCTACAGTGAGTTTCGCTCGTTTTTCCCTGAAAACCATGTCGAGTATTTCATCAGTTACTACGATTACTATCAACCCGAAGCCTATATCCCCCGCCAAGATCTGTTTATCGAAAAAGACAGCTCAATCAATGATGAGTTGGAACGGCTTCGCCTCTCTGCCACCGCGAATCTCCTCAGCTATGATGATGTTATCGTTGTCGCCTCCGTCTCTGCTAACTACGGGCTCGGTGATCCGGAAGAGTATGAGAAGATGGTGCAAGTTATCGCCATCGGTGATGAAATCAACCAAAAAAAGCTCCTTCTACGCCTCGTCGAGATGGGATACGCCCGAAATGACACTTATTTCGATGGCGGTCACTTTCGGGTCAACGGTGAAGTGGTCGATATTTATCCCCCATACTGGCAAGATCAGGCTCTACGGATCGAGTTTTTCGGGGATGAAGTGGAGCGTTTAACCTTTTTTGAACCCCTGAGCAACACGATGACCGAAAAACAAGAAACGGTCACGATCTACGCTACCAGTCAGTTTGCGGTGGGGCAAGAGAAACTCTCACGCGCGATCAAGCGGATCGAAGATGAGTTGGGAGAACGACTAAACGAGCTCGACAAACAAGGGAAAATCGTCGAAGCACAGCGCCTAAAACAGCGATGTGAATTTGACCTCGAAATGCTTCAGGCAACGGGGATGTGTAAGGGGGTCGAAAACTACTCCCGCCATCTCACCGACAAACTCCCCGGAGAAGCTCCGTATACCCTGCTCGATTATTTCACCCTCCATCACGATAAATTTCTCATTATCGTCGATGAGAGCCATGTGAGTTTGCCGCAATTTCGGGGGATGTTTGCGGGGGATCGGAGTCGTAAAGAGGTACTCGTCGATTACGGATTTCGTCTTCCGAGTGCCCTCGATAACCGCCCTCTTATGATTGATGAGTTTATGAACAAAGCGCCCCATTATATGTTCGTCTCTGCAACCCCATCAGCGCAAGAACTCGATATCAGTACCACGATCGCCCATCAGATTATCCGCCCTACCGGATTGCTCGATCCGATTATCACGATCAAACCGAGTGAAAATCAGGTCGAAGATTTGCACGATGAGATTAAAAAAACGGTGGCTCTTGGGGATCGTGTCCTCGTCACCGTTTTAACCAAAAAAATGGCGGAAGCGCTCACCAAATACCTCGCCGATTTGGGGATCAAGGTGCAGTATATGCACTCCGAGATCGACGCTATCGAGCGCAATCAAATTATACGAGGATTGCGTGTCGGCGATTTCGATGTCCTTATCGGGATCAATCTCCTCCGTGAGGGGCTTGACCTTCCCGAAGTGAGTCTCGTAGCGATTTTAGATGCCGACAAAGAGGGATTTCTCCGCTCCGAAACCGCTCTCGTTCAAACCATCGGACGCGCCGCGCGGAATGAACACGGACGGGTTATTTTGTACGCACAAAAGATTACCGGATCGATGGAACGCGCCATTGCCAAAACAACGGCACGACGGGAAACCCAAGAGGCATTTAACACTGAGCATGGGATTACCCCGACAACTACCAAACGCTCACTCGATGAAAATCTCAAACTCGAAGATGTCGGCGATCTATACAACCGCTCTAAAAAAGCGAAAACACTCCCTGCCGCTGAGCGGAAAAAACTGATCGAAGAGCTGAATCTCAAAATGAGAGAAGCCGCCAAAAAACTCGAATTTGAAGAAGCTGCCCGCTTACGGGATGAAATAGCAAAAATAAGGAAGTTATAATAAAATGGATGACATGCTCAACAACCTCTCGACGTATGGATACGTCGTACTTTTTCTTTACTCTCTTGGAGGTGGTTTTGTTGCCCTTCTCGGTGCCGGGGTTCTGAGTTTTATGGGGAAGATGGATATATCCCTCTCGATTGCTATTGCATTTACCGCTAACTTTATCGGTGATTCACTCATGTTTTATATGTCTCGCTATCACAAACGTGAAATGATGGAGTATTTTAGAAAACACCGTCGTAAACTTGCCTTTTCCCATCTCCTTTTGAAAAAGCACGGTTCATGGATTATTGTGGTCAAAAAATTTATCTATGGATTAAAAACGCTAGTCCCCTTGGCTATTGGTCTTACGAAATACGATTTTTGGAAATTTAGTGCGTACAATGCCATCGGTGCAGCAATCTGGGCAATCGTTGTCGGTGGTGGTAGCTATCTTTTCGGTGGGGCTTTAATCGAGGGGTATAAAGTAGTTGCTGATAAACCGTATTTGGCACCTGTAATGCTTGTACTTATCGGGGGAACTATTTGGATCTATCTTTCACGTGCAACCAAAAAGCAGTAAAAAAATCATAGTGTGGATGGGGAGGAGGGATTCGAACCCCCGAATGACTGGACCAAAACCAGTTGCCTTACCGCTTGGCGACACCCCAATAACTGAGTGGGGAATTGTAGAAAAACTCCCCTTAAAAAAAATTGAGCTTGCTCATAAATCAGTTAAAATAATAACTTTTCTTCCGTAATTGGAGCTTCCTCTTGTGTTATATCGGGTGCTGTTGAGGTATCCGTGTAATTCTCAGAATTATTTTGATCATTAGATGATCCTACATACACTCCAGCAGGTACATCAAAATAACGTTTAGTATTCGGGTAAATACGTAACATATCTTCGTAGTAATACCTAAATACCGGTCCAGCTGCGCGACCACCCGTCTCACTTCGACGCATCGGGGTATTGTTATCATTTCCAAACCAAACAACCGTCTCGACTGTCGGTGAATACCCGACAAACCATGCATCGACATTTTTATTCGTTGTTCCGGTTTTTCCAGCGATTTCCATCCCTCCGACACGTGCTCCTGTCCCTGTTCCATGACTTACAACATCTCTGAGGATCGAGGTCATGAGATAAATTTGCTGAGGAGTATTGACTTGACGGCTTTTATTTTCATAACGTATCGTCTCCCCTTTAGGGGTAATAACCTGTCGAACAAGAATCGGGTTAGTTAATGCACCACCACTTGCGAACATAGTGTAATATTTTGCTAAATCAAGAGGGGAAAGAGAAATTGTCCCCAAGGCAATAGACAAATCAGGTGGAAGATTCTCAACAATCCCATACCGTCTCAACCCATCGGTCACTTTTCCAAATCCCATATCGCTGACCATATTGATCGTCGCCAGGTTACGTGAATGGGTCAGCGCATTACGGATTGTCACCATCCCTTTATACTCATTTTTATAGTTTTTCGGCTGCCATGTTTTTTCTTCACCATCATCACCTGAATAGGTATACGTACGCGCAATATCTGGAACCATAGAAGAGGGAGACATACCGCTATCAAGTGCGACTTGATAAATAAAAGGCTTGAACGCTGAACCCGGCTGACGCTTTGCCTGTGTTACACGGTTAAAAGGGCTGAGAGAGTAATCATACCCTCCTACCATCGCCAAAATCTCACCACTTCGAGGATCAAGACTGATCAAAGCACCGTTGAGTTGACGCTGTATATTCTCATCTAAATCTCCTGCTTCCTGTGCCCGTTTCAGAATCTCGTCACGACCAGATTGCAATGCTTTATATCCCGCTTCTTGTAATCTCATATCGATACTGGTGTAGATTTTATAGCCCCCGCTACGAATATCAGGAAAGGCATCACCGAGTTGACGCATTACCTCATCAATGATATAAGGACCCGAATTTTTACTAAGAGTATCGTTATAAACTTTTGGTCGCTCATCTGTTGCTTTTTCATAGGTTGGTTGATCGATCCATCCTAGCTCATACATCCGACCGATAACGCGATTAGCCCGACCTAAAGAGAGTTCATAATTTCGAGTCGGTGAGTAAAAATTCGGAGCTTTTGGCAAGCCTACCAGCATCGCCATCTCTTTTAGAGTGAGTTCATTAAGTGGTTTTCGAAAATACCCATCAGATGCCGTTTTAATCCCGTAATAACCATGCCCCAAATAGATCTCATTAAAATAACGCTCTAAAATTTGTTCTTTAGAAAGTTCTTGTTCAATACGGATCGAGTAAAGAACCTCTTTAAATTTACGGGAAAATTTCTTTTCACGAGTCAACAACGTATTTTTAACTAACTGCTGTGTAATCGTACTCGCCCCTTCTTTGAGCTTTCCAGCACTGACGTCTTTGATGATCGCCCGCATAATCGCATCAGGGTTAACCCCATCATGTTCGAAAAACATCGTATCTTCGATCGCCAAAAGTGCTTCAATAAGACGTGGAGGGATGTTTTCATACGAAACATAATACCGGTGTTCATCACTGAAAAGGTTCGCAATTTTATTGCCGTTTCGATCATACACTTCGGTGGTTAGACGCGGTTGATATTGAATCAGCTTTTGGGTTTCGTATTCAAACGAGTAAATAAGATACCCTAAAAAAACGATTGGAATCATCACGATAATCCCAATTACAATCAAAAAATATTTTTTCATTCTCACCCTTAACGGTACTTCTTCATAGGAGTTGATCAATTTCTAAATCCCCTGGTTTTAAATTCGGCTTCGATTAACGATTGAGTATAAGGCTCTTTGGGCTCATGCGTCACCATGTCGATTAGCCCTTGTTCGATGACTCGTCCCTCTCTCAAGACACAAATATCTTCACACAGTGCCGATGCTACCCCCATATCGTGAGTAACAAATAACATCTTAAATCCTATTTTTTCTTGCAATGTTCTTAACAACGCAATCATTGTCTCTTTTGAGGTGGGATCCAGCGCCGTTGTCGGCTCATCCAACAACAAAAGCTTTGGATTCGAGCCTAGAGCGATAGCGACCACTACTCGTTGAAGCTGCCCACCTGAGAGCTCAGGGGGAAACCTCTCTAACAGCGATTCATCCAAACCCAGCAGGTTAAAGAGTTCAATGCTTCGCGACAAGGGGAGAAACATCTGATCTTTGATCCGTGTAAGCGGAGACAATGCCGTAAAAGGATTTTGAGGAACCAAAGCAATACTCTTGCCTCGTTCCCACTCAAAATCACACTCTTTCTCTATTAAAACATCCAATGTCGGATCTAAAAGTCCCAAAAGAGCTTTGAGGCTTAGCGATTTACCGCTTCCGCTTGCTCCCACCAGTGCCAATGAATGCCGAATTTCAAATGCAATATCTACCACTACTTCACCTGCATAGGTGATTTTGAGCTGATTGATACGAATCGTATTCATGACGCTATTTTACCCAAATCTGTGTTAATCGCTCACACGCTTGCGCCAAGTCTGTTTCGCTTATTTCAAGCCGTGCAATAAGACGAAGGATCGCTTTTTTGACTGTTGGCTGACGAATCGCTCCGACGTGTATTCCCATCTCACTTTTGAGGACACCTTGCAATCGCATCACTTCACGATTATCTCCGATTACTATAGGTACAATCAGCCCAGAACACTCAATTCCTAATACCTCTTTGATAATCCTCTGGCGTGCACCTATTTGTTGAGCTAACATATCGGTATGCGTTTGAATAAAGATGAGGGCATGATGAGCAAGTGCCGTATCATACAGCGAAGGTGCCGTCGCATAAATAACATTTTTAGCTCGGTTGATGAGATACTCACTGATGTGGCGCGAGGAGAGGACATAAGCACCGAAACTGCCATACGCTTTGCCCAACGTCCCCATTTTGATCATAAGTGGTGTCGGTGTAATTGCATAATAATCGAGTACCCCCATCAAATGCTCACCGATCACACCGCTACTGTGCGCTTCATCCAAAATCAAAATCGCTTGATGCTCAATGGAGAGCTCGATAATTGCTTTAGGAACGAGGTCACCCCCCATCGAATAAATCCCCTCAACCGCGACAATAACCCGTTTTCCTTCTGCGCGTAGTAGCTCGGATTTAAAGGCTTCAACATCGTTATGAGGAAAAAATACCACCTCTCCCTCACACATCCGTGCACCTGCAATCCCGCTGGCATGGTACTCCTCATCCATCAAAAGTACATCGCCTTTGCGAACTAATGCTTCGATCAGTCCCACATTCGCATTAAACCCGCTCCCCATGACGATCCCCGATTCAAAGCCGTTAGCTCTACACAATGCCTCTTCAAATGCCGCATGGATCGGGTGGTAGCCGTTTACGAGCATCGAGGCTTTTGGAGCATGATCGCTATAGTGCAAGAGTGTTTCACACGCTTTTTGATGAAGCTCTTTGTTGTGGGCTAATCCCAAATAATCATTCGATGCCGCATCAATCAGTGAGGCATCGCGGAGATGACGTTCACGATAACGCCCTGAGCGTTTTAGCGCATTAAGCTCGCTTGTGTAGGGGTTATTCATCGAGTGACAGGGAGTTGTGCTATGTATGCGCGAATCTCTCGAATCCGTTCTTCATCCGCCGGATGGGTGGAGAGAAAAGCGGGCGGTTTTTGAGAACTTTTAGACAAACGAGCCATATTTTCCCAAAATTTGACCGCTTGTGCAGGGTTATATCCCGCTTTCCACATCAAATAAAGACCGATTTGATCCGCTTCATGCTCAAAAGTACGGCTATAAGGGAGAATGAGCCCTACTTGTGAAGTAACCCCATACGCCTGCGCATAAAGATTTTGATATTGTGCTGGAACGTTTAATGCCACTGCTAGCACCTGAGCGCCTATATTGCTCGCATTTTGCATCGACATCCGCTCTGCACCATGACGAGCAAGAGCATGTGCGATCTCATGTCCCATAACGGTAGCTATTTGATCATCGTTTTCGGTAATTTTTAAAATCCCCGTATAAAAAAAGACTTTTCCCCCCGGCAGACAAAACGCATTGGGAGTATCGTCTTGTATTACCGTAAATTCCCATGCGAAATCACTTCGTCCGCTCACCGCAGCGATTTGAGCCCCGATCCGTTTGACACGATCTTGGAGCTTTTTATCGGTGCTGATTTTAGACGTTTCTACAACTTTCTTTGCCTCAGTAGCACCTAAAGTCATCTCTTGATCAGGAGAAATCATCATAAATTGGGACCGATTAGTGAGAGGAGTTTTTGTACATCCGACTAACAATAATCCTAAAAGTGCTGTCACTATAAACTTCATCGTATTCTCCTATAGAAAAGGTTTAAGTATTTCGACAGAGAGCCCCATCGCCGTACTCTCAAAGCCTCGAACCTCACGGATATAAGGTTTACAAAACCCCTCCACCATGCATGCTCCCGCCTTGCCTCTCCACTCGCCGCTCTCCAGATACGCATCGATATTTTTGGGATCAAAAACATCGAAAAAATAGTGCGTCGATGAGATATCGACAAGCTCAAGGCGTGGAGTTTTATAGATCATACAAGTGATGATAGCAACATCCGAACCGCTTTGCATCTCTAAAATTGCTCGGGCATCCGCTTCGTCTTTCGCCTTGCGCAAAATTTTACCATGCGCCGTTACTACCGTGTCGGCTACGAGAAGAGGATAATCGGCACATCCGAATTTTTCCAAATTAACACGGTATTTTCCGAGTGTCGCTTGATAGACAAAATTTTTAGGAGAGGAGGCAACAATAGAATCTTCATCGAAATCGATAGATTCTTGGATAAAAGGGATACCCGCCACTCCTAGAAGCTCAGCGCGGGTTATCGAGGATGAAGCTAAACGGAGCATATTATGCGTGAGCGCCTCTTAAAAAGACGCCGATATAAATCGCGATAACACCCAATACTATATTGAGCGGAACCATATATTTGGCAATCAAACCCAACATACTCTTCGCCGTTTCAACGTCACCATTTTTCAATGCAAACTCTGCCTTATTACGTCGCCACATCATAGCACCAAGATTCATCGCCATAATAAGCCAAATCGCTTCTTTTATGTGGATGGTGTTATACAAACTCATAGCGTACGCATCGATAACATTACCCATCGGATCTACTGCCGCTGCTCGAAATCCTAATCCCACAGCCATAAAAACAGCCGTAACAATAAGAACAATCACAAATGGCCATACAATACTGAAGAGACGTTTTAATGTATGTGCTGCACGCTCTAATCGCACTTTTGGATCACTGATAAGTGCCAATGATTGATGAGTAGCAAAACGGATAGCAATCATCCCGCCGACCCAAATAACGGCACTGATGACATGTAAAAAAACAATCAATGTCCGATGATGAGCGAAAGTTTCAATCAAAAACTCTTTCATTGTCCCAATTCCTTCGTTACATACGCCAATGCTACTTCTTTAGCTTCACCCAATTTGCTAGCATCTTTTCCGCCCGCTTGGGCAAAGTCAGGACGTCCACCGCCGCCGCCGCCGAGGATCGGAGCGATTACTTTGATCCAATCACCCGCTTTTACGGTTGTATTTTTAGCCCCTGCCGCGAGAAGCACTTTGTCGTCTTTGACTTGGAAGAGGATCACCGCAACCGAATCGTGCTGATTTTTGAGTTCATCGATACGCTCTTTGATATCACCCGCTGTGAGTTCGGCGACTACTACTGCCGTAGATCCCATCATCGTGATCGAGAGTTCTTCTTTCGCACTCGACGCCAATGTGCTCATTTCAGTTTTTAGAGTTTTAACCTGCTCTTTAAGACGCTCGATCCCCGCCAATACATCGCGATTTTTAACCGATGCTTCGACCTCTTCGAGAAGGTGACGCTGTTGTTTAAAGAGGTTATATGCTGCATTTCCGCACACTGCTTCGATACGGCGAACACCCGCGCTCACACCGCTCTCTTTGACGATCACAAATGTCCCTATGGTTGCCGTGTTATCGACGTGGATACCGCCGCAAAACTCGACCGACGCAGTTCCAAAATTGACGACACGGACGGTGTCACCGTATTTCTCGCCGAACTGCGCTTTCGCACCGCTTTTTTTCGCTTCGTCGATACTCATCTCTCTCGTCAACCCTTCCAACGCATGGAAGATATGATAGTTCACCCTCTCTTCTACCAGAGCAATCTCTTCGTGGCTCATTGCCTTAGGGTGGGAGAAGTCGAAACGGAGACGATTGTGCTCAACGAGTGATCCCGCTTGGGAAATATGCTCACCCAATTGCTCGTACAATGCCGCGTGCAAAAGATGCGTTGCCGAGTGGTGTTTTGCAATTTCGTTACGCTCAGGATCAACAACCGCTTCGATACTCTCACCGACACTCACGGTCGATTTCGTCTCGATATGAGAGAGGTTCAAGCCGTGAAACTTTTTCGTTTCGGTAACGGTCGCTTTATCGCCAAGTTTACCCGTGTCACCGCTTTGTCCGCCGCTTTCCGCATAAAACGGTGTCTCTTCGAGGAGTACCCATCCGCTTTGGTGCGCATGAAGTTGCTCAACCCGCTCAAAACTTTCACTCAAAAGAGCTTGGATTTTGACGGAAGCTTTCGTGTAGCCGTATCCGATAAAAGTATTAACCCCGAACGTCTCAAGGAGAGTTTTAAAATCCCCCTCGACGTGCGCGTCTCCCGAACCTTTCCACGCCGCTTTCGCACGCTTGCGTTGCTCAGACATCAAAGTTTCAAACGTCTCTACATCGAGAGAGAGATGTTTCTCTTTCAACATATCTTCGGTCAAATCGAGAGGAAATCCAAAGGTGTCGTAGAGTTTGAACGCCACTTCTCCGCTGAAGGTCTCTTTGGTGTTTTTCAACTCTTCGTTGAAGAGTTCGATCCCCGAAGCGATGGTTTTGAAAAAGCGTTCCTCTTCGAGCATGATTTGCTCTTTTAAAACTGCCAATTTTTCAACAATGTAAGGGTATTGTTTCCCCATCAACTCGGCAACGGTGTCGGCAACCTCAAACATAAACGGTTTGGTAAATCCGAGCAAATATCCATGACGAACCGCACGACGTAAAATACGACGCAATACATACCCGCGCCCTTCGTTAGAGAAGTTTGTCCCCTGAGCAAGGAGAAACGTAGCCGTACGGATATGATCGGCAATAACACGATACGATGCACCGCTTGCATACGTATAGGGTTTACCGATAAGGGCTTCGACTTTGCGAATAATCGGCATAAAGAGGGTTGAATCGTAGTTGCTCAATGCCCCTTCGAGTACTGCCGTAGCACGTTCTAGCCCCATCCCCGTATCGATAGATGGTTTCGGAAGCGGTTTCAATTCACCTTTGGTATTACGCTCATACTGCATAAATACGAGGTTCCAGATTTCTAGGAAACGATCCCCGTCTCCCCCCATATAATCCTCAGGTCCATTGAAATGTTCCGCACCCTGATCGACGAAGATTTCCGAACACGGTCCGCACGGTCCGGTATCTCCCATCTGCCAGAAGTTATCTTTATCACCCAAACGCATAATGCGATCTGCGGCAATATGCTTCTTCCAAATCTCTTCCGCTTCGTCATCGCTCTCATGGACAGTAACCCAGAGTTTATCGACAGGGAGTTTCATCACTTCGGTCACAAATTCCCACGCATGGGCAATCGCTTCCTCTTTGAAATAATCACCGAAACTGAAGTTTCCGAGCATCTCGAAAAACGTGTGGTGACGTGCCGTATGACCGACGTTCTCTAGGTCATTGTGTTTTCCACCCGCACGGATACACGTCTGTGCACTGGTCGCACGCGGATTGGCAGGAATAGGGATATCACCCGTAAAGATCGATTTAAACGGAACCATCCCCGCATTGGTGAAAAGGAGGGTTGCATCATCGGGGACAAGTGGGGAACTCGGAACCCGTGCGTGTTGTTTTGATTCAAAAAAGGCCAAAAAGGCTTCGCGGACATCCATCATGGTTTACTCACCGTTTAGTAAAAATTGCGCGATTATAGCGAAGAAGGGTTTAATTAAAGAAGTTAGAAGGAAAAGAGAAGTTTTTTCCGTTTGCCCTGAGCCTGTCGAAGGGTGTTACGCAGTCATTCCCAACTTCACCTGCCCTTTATATACAATGTGTCAGGGCAAAAGTCTTGACCATTTGGCCACTCAATGGTTCCATTGGTCGCTTTTACTTGTTTAAAATAATCTTGATTTTGAAGCTCTGTGAATATCCCTTTATCCAAATAGGGAGAGACATCAAATATTTTTTTCTCGTCGGTATTAAACGTAATAGAGAGCTTTGGAAACTCAAAGATTTCTACTGATTTGACATAAATACGCATGATTATTTCAACGGTTCGATTTTAAAAACAGGCTGACCAGTGATAGCTAATTCCCAGTCTGCCATCAAATCTTCTTTGTGAATCTCCATCCATGCCACTGTAAGTTTTACCTTGTTTTTTGGCAAATCTCCCTCAATCATCTCTCCACTCTCTATATCAAATACCCCCGAAAAATCTTGATATTTTGCATGAATATGAGGGGTATGATGTTTTTCATTATCAAAGTAATAAAGACTAATAACGATTCCGTAAAACAAGCTAATCGTTGGCATTGCAACCTCTTTATTTTAGTTCGTTTATTGTATCACTGATTGGTTTAAATAGTAATTCTACTTTTCTGTTTAGCCGAAAAGTAGCAAAAGAGCATACCGCGATCCATGAACGCTCACGTGACTCCTTGCACTTCTGCATCGCACGCGGCTCTAGGAGTTGAATCGCAGGGATTGTTTTTCTATTTTCGCAGAATGCGAAAATCATTTCATCAAATAATTTTCTGCCTTGCTACACTACGCAGAGCAAGGTCGCTCGCAGTACTGTGAAGCGACCGCCAGCGACTTGTCGCAAGGCGATTTTCTTTTGGTACTTTTCTTATGAAAAAGAAAAGTACATAATCTTTTTACGACTTTTTTGCTAAACTATATCTCATAAGCAAGTATGAGAGGACATTTAACGTGCCAACCGTTCTGAAAATTAAAGATTACCGTTTTTTCTTTTTTTCTCGTGAAGAGGCACGTATGCATATCCATGTTATCTGTCCTGACGGCGAAGCGAAGCTTTGGCTTGAACCGACTATCGAAATTGCAACGAGTTATAAGCTCTCAAATGTTCGTCTAAAAGAGATTGAAACGATGACAAAAGAGAATATTGAAACGTTTAAAAATGCTTGGGAGGCACACTTTGGAAACTGAAATCACCAACATTTCCCCTAACGGTGTATGGATTCTAACCGAGGGTAAAGAGCTGTTTATGTCTTTTGAAACATTCCCGTGGTTTAAAGATGCTTCGGTAGCAAAAATCGGCAATGTCGAGACCTATGCAAACGGTCATCTTTACTGGCCGGATTTAGATATTGATCTCACCGTTGATATTATCGAACACCCTGAAAATTTCCCGCTGATTGCGTCGTAGAACTTTATTATGAAAATGAATTATGCAAAAAGTGTTGAATTAGCATTGGCACTTGGATATCAAGAGATACTTGATGAAAATGCCTATCAAGGAAAATATTATATTAAAGATAGGAAAAAATGGATTCATTCTATTGAAGCATTAAAAGCTAAACTAGGAGTTATATCTAATGATGAACTCATTGCTTTAGATTACGATGTCGAAAACTATCATAGGTATAAAAATCATACAAATAGAATGGTTGATAATTTTTTAATACAACTATACAGTGCTATCACTCATTCAGAAGGTGAAGCTACTTATTTGTCAGACGGTTTTTGGCTACATCCAGATGGAACACTTGAAGACAGAGATAACCGCTAGGAATGCATCCCCGACTTGATTGGGGATAACACAGAAGAATTACGAAAATGCTCTATTAAGAGCGCTAAACATCGCTTTAATCGAAGCAACAGTGATGTCGTTATCACACCCTACCCCGAAAAATTTATCCAAACTCTCGGTCTGAATCTCGATGTAGGCAACCGCTTCGGCACTGGAGAGCTCTCCGCGTGAATGCTCGCTGTAGGAGAGGATTTTAAAGCTGTGGGAATACTCCACCATCAACGCGTTTTTGCACGCATCGATAGGACCATTCCCCACCCCTTCGCTTCGGATCGCTTTGCCGTTATGGGTGTATTCCAACACACATTTCGCCGAGTGCTCTTTTGCACTCTCGGAGATCACCGAATAATCCACAAACTCAATGTCATGCGGTTCACCGAAATAGGTTTTCTCGAAAATGTCTAAAATCTCTTCACTGGAAAGTTCGCGTCCCGCTTCGTCGGTAACGCGCTGAACGATCGTTCCGATCTCAGGGTGCATTTTCTTCGGTAATGAATAGCCGAATTTATCTTCGAGGACGTAAGCTACTCCCCCTTTGCCCGACTGGGAGTTGATACGGATAATCCCCTCGTAATTGCGTCCCACATCGCTCGGATCGATAGGGAGATACGGTACTTCCCAAAACGCATCGTCTTTAGCACGTTGATACGCCAACCCTTTGTTGATCGCGTCTTGATGAGACCCTGAAAACGCCGTATAGACAAGTTCACCCACATACGGGTGACGCTCATGGGTTTTCATATCGGTACACTCTTCGACGACACGTACAACACTCTCTAAATCGCTGAAATCAAGCTCAGGATCAACTCCTTGGGTATACATGTTGAGTGCCAACGTAATAATATCGACGTTTCCGGTACGCTCACCGTTGGAGAGCAACGTCCCCTCGACACGATCCGCCCCAGCCAACAACGCCAACTCCGTTGCGGCAACGGAAGTTCCACGGTCATTATGGGTGTGGGTCGAGATCAACACGTGTTCACGGTTGGTAAGGTGTCGGCTCATCCACTCGATCTGATCGGCATAGACGTTCGGTGTCGCCATCTCGACCGTAGCAGGGAGATTAATAATAACTTTACGCTCAGCGCTGATCCCCCAACGATCGGTAACGGCGTTACAGATACGGGCGGCATATTCCAGTTCAGTCCCCGTAAAACTCTCCGGTGAATACTCTAAACTGATCTCACCGTCGTGCTTGGCGGCGCGGGCTTTGACCATATCGACACCCTCTAACGCCAACGCGATAATCTCATCTTGCTCTTTTCCGAAGACGATTTTACGCTGTGCGACCGAGGTGGAGTTGTACAAATGGACAATCGCTTTTTTAACCCCTGCTAACGCTTCGAACGTTTTATCGATCAAATGTTCCCGTGCTTGGACGAGGACTTGAACCGTCACGTCATCGGGAATCAATTTTTGCTCTACAAGGGTGCGTAAAAAATCGAACTCCACTTTCGATGCGGAAGGGAATCCCACTTCTATATTTTTAAATCCGAGTTTCAGCAAGAGTGAGAAGAGAGAGAGTTTTTGATCCAAATTCATCGGGGTGATCAACGCTTGGTTACCGTCGCGAAGATCGACACTGCACCAGATAGGGGCGTGCGTGATGGTTTTGGTAGGCCAAACTCGGTTTGGCAAATCAACTTGAGGATACGGGCGGTATTTGCCCACAGATGCGTGTTTCATTAGGAAACTCCTTAGATTTTTCTCTCCTCACTGCCCTTGCTGGTGGCAATAAGTGAACGAATTATAGCAAAAAGGGCTTTTAGCGCAATTATGGGGCAACTGTATTATAATAACTGAAAATTCCAGGAGCAGAGAAGCATGAAAAAGTTATTTCTTCTAGTACTCTTTTTTTACTCTATTTCTTTGTATGCTGCATGTTCTGGTCTCAATAGAACTGCTTGCGATTTGGATAGTAGTTGCCTATGGAAAACTGGGGGCGGGCCACCACGATGTGAAGATGCTCCGAACACAGCACCAACTAATATTTCTCTGAGTTCCACGTCAGTAGCCGAAAACTCCGCCTCCGGAACGGCCGTCGGGACTTTCACAACGACCGATACGGCTGGAAATACCCATACCTATACTCTTGTTGCAGGTACCGGGAGTACAGACAATACCTCTTTTACAATCAGTGGCAATCAACTCAAAACCAATGCTATTTTCAACTATGAAATTGACAATAG
>NZ_JAQTYM010000060.1:5555-14456 GCF_028688295.1 Sulfuricurvum sp. | reverse complement strand
CTATTATGAAAACAAAACGTAGCACGAACGTAGCAAAGGTAAAATTAGAAAAATTTATCGTCAGAAATTTTAATATGAGGAGATATGTGTATAGAAAAGTAACATAATCAGCTTTTAGGGATATCGATCATGTAACCTAATGCACGGATGTTTTGGATAAAGTCTTCTTTGAGCGATTTTTTGAGTCGACTCACTTCAGCACGGATCGTTGCGTTATCGACGTACTCTTCGTCCCACACGTAGTTACGGAACTGATCAAAATCAACCACACGCCCCCGATTACGAGCGAGTAAATCGATAATCTGCAATTGCCGTTTCGTGAGGGTCTGCGTTACGTTATCACACATCAGTGTAGAGGTTGAGGCATCATACGCATAACTCTTTGAAAGACGCAGATGATTCTGCGGAGTCGTACAACTTTGCATCACTTTATCGATCCGCAGCGAGAGTTCTTTGAGATGAAACGGTTTTTTGAGATAATCATAACATCCCAAATCATACGCCCTTGAAATCCCCTCGATATCAACTAACGCACTGATATAAATAGCGGGGGGACGAATTTTCAGGGCATGAAGCTGTTCTAGTAGATCAAGTCCATCGATTCCAGGGACATTAATGTCTAAAATCAGAAGATCAAATGTCTCTTTTTGTAATGCGTCGAGAGCATCTATGCCATCATAAAACGAAGTGACTCGATGCCCTGCAGAGAGGAGGTATTCATTAATCGCTTCACTGAGCATCTGCTCATCTTCAAGAAGGAGAATTTTCAAGATTACCCTTTTTAAAAGTATATTCGAAGCGGGTCAATTCACTATCAGAAGCTATTTTGATCTCAACACCATCTTCATCGCAAATTGATTTTACCAAACTTAGCCCTAAACCAAATCCATCGGTTTTTTTCCGTTCTCTATAATAAGCCTCAAAAATCTTTTGCGGATCATGAATTTTTTGCGATTTGCTCTCCACCCAAAAAAGGCACCCTAGTGTATCGCACCCTACACCGACTCGAATCTCCTCACCATTTTTAGTGTATTTAATCGCATTGGTTAGGTTATTATCGATTACACGCTGGAGCTTCGTTTCATTAAACTGCACCCAAGATGGGAACTCCGGCTCGGAAAAGTTAAAGGTTAAATTCGAAAAATGGGCAACCTCATCGAAAAATTCGAGCCGTTTTTTGACATATTCACCTAGTTCAATCGCTTTTTTGGGGTATTCAATCTGATCTTTTTTCACCAGATAGCTCAAATCATCATAAATACTAAAAATATTTTTGACTGCCGCTTCGATTTTAGCCAGATATCGGTTTCGCCCCTCATTCATGCTAAACAACTCGATATTCGCCATAATAACCGACAGCGGAGTATGGGTTTCATGGATGGCATAACGGATAAATTGTTTATGAGAGTCCAAAAGCCCCTGCGAAAACTTTTGTTCCTCTTCCAGTGCTTCATTTTTTTGTTGTAAAGCTTGTGTTTTAAAACGTACTCTCTCTTCTAACCCTGCGTTAAGTGACTGCAATGACTCTTTTTGCTCATGAATGGTGTGTGCCATCTCATTCGCGTATCCGGCCATCCGTTTGAATTCAGTAAAATAAAGATCATCCGCTCTGATAGCTTCAGCCTTTGTATGTGCCGATTCAAAAAACTCTAAAAATCGTTCCATATCCCGTGCAATCATACTATTGACAATCTTCGAAATACCGATGATAAAACCGAATAAAATCAATGCCAGTGTTGCAATTTCAACAATGATTTTAATCAATCGCCCTTTAAGTGCATGAGGGTTAGCATGAATTCCTACAAGCGTGTCACCCGCAGCCATCGCGAATTGTCGATATTCGTCATAAATGAGAAGTGAGGAAAAAATTACGGTAAAAAAGAGGATAAAGACAATAGTATAAAAGTTAAGATCACGTAAGGATATACTGTTCAACCAACGCTGTAACCACGATTCCACTATGCATCATCTCCAAATTAATTTCGTTCATTATAACCGATTCCCTTTTGATAGTTAAGATTGTTCCACTATAATTTCAAAAATTCCTCCAAGGATCACACTCATGTTCGGACGTAAAGAACTTAAAAATTACAATGCAACTGCTGAAGAGCTTGCCTCTTTCCAATGGGCAAAAATGACCACTGCCAAAGGGGTTATCTGGATCAAACTCTATAATGATGAAACTCCTAATACGGTTGCGAACTTCGCGGCACTTGTTAACGATGGCTTCTATAACGGCCTTAACTTTCACCGCGTAATCCCCGGCTTTATGGCACAAGGTGGATGTCCTCACGGTAGCGGTACAGGCGGACCGGGTTGGGCTATCCCTTGTGAAACAGCTCTTAACAAGCACAAACATGTCAAAGGGACTCTCTCTATGGCACACGCGGGACCAAACACCGGCGGAAGTCAATTCTTTATCTGTTTCGCAAGTACTCCACATCTTGATGGTGTTCACACGGTTTTCGGCGGTATCGAAGCAGATGATAAAGAGTCAATGGCGGTTCTAGACAGTATTCAAATGCGCGACACCATTGAATCTGTAGAGATTTTAGCTTCTCGCGACTAATTTATGCTCGTCCACATCTGCTGTAGCGTCGATTCTCACTTCTTTATCGAGAAGCTGCAGCAGGAATACCCCGATGAAAAACTCATCGGGTTCTTCTATGATCCCAATATCCACCCTTACAGCGAATATCAACTCCGTCTTCTTGATGTAGAACGAAGCTGTCAAAAACTGGGAATTGAGCTGATAAAAGGCGAATACGATTTTGAAAACTGGATGGACGCCGTCCGAGGTTTAGAAAAAGAGCCTGAGAAAGGGTCACGTTGTGAGGTGTGTTTCGATCGTCGTTTTGAAATAAGTGCCCACAAAGCGATCGAACTAGGTGAGTCCACCATGACCACCACCCTCCTCGTCAGTCCCAAAAAATCCCAAGAACAGCTCATCCGTAGCGGCGAAGTATTCGAAGAAACTCATGGAGTCAAATTTATCCCGTTTGACTACCGTAAAAACAACGGAACGGCGGATCAGGGACGTGTGAGCCGTGAACAGCAACTCTACCGTCAAGACTATTGCGGCTGTCTCTATGGTCTTAGTATGCAGCGTGATCAACAGCATAGATTGATGGACGAGATGTTCTCCCCTATTTCGAAACAGATTCTCCCTGCTTCTATCGAAGAGCGTTTGGAACTTTATAGTCATCGTAATGAGTTGGAAGAATCAGGAACACCGTACCGGATACTCAAAGAGCGGTTTTTAAACTACCGCCTAATGCGTGCATCAGTAAAAATGGGTTCAGAGATTATCCCCTCGTATCCCCTTTTCTACTCAACCATCAACCGCACCACTACCGAGGGGAAAATCGACTTTGAAATTAACGGACAGTTTTTCCTCAACCGTGAAGAGGTACGATTTATCACACTTGATACGTTTAATGCGCTCACCTCATCGGCGTACAAAAATACCCAAGAGTTAATGTTTAACGCCCCTTCCATTGAAACCGAGATGGCTTTGCGTACGCAACTCAGCGGAAATCCTTTTAACACCTCAGCAATTATCGTCGTCGATACGATCCCTATTGAAAAAATATCCCTTTTGCTAGAGACGAAAACGTATGAGGATACAAGGGAAAACTTATTCGTTTGGAATTAGCCTGATTTTGTTATAATCTTTGCACAAAAAACACGTATCTTTGTATGAGGAGAAAAATAAATGACAAAAAATGATATTTTACAAAAACTCTCTCAAGAAAAAGAATACCTCCAAAAAACCTATGAAGTTGATAAAATAGGACTTTTTGGAAGCTATGCAAAAGACACACAAACTCCCGAAAGCGACATCGATATTTATGTCGAATTTAAACATAAAACATTCGATAATCTCACAGGTCTTTGGAACTATTTAGAGGAGATATACCATACCAAAATCGATTTACTACATAAACACAAAAGAAGCAAAGGTGCGATCTTCGAAAGTATCCAAAAAGAGGTAATCTATGGATAAAGCAACAACGGCTGAACTTTTGGACTTTATCCTTGAGAGCCTGCGATTAATCAAGCGAAGATTTAGCGGTATTGCGTCGAGTGATGATTTTCTTGATAGCGATGAGGGGTTAGATAAACTCGATGCCATCTCCATGCGATTACAGTCTATCGGTGAAGCATTAAAGAATTTGGATAAACGACAACAAGAGCTACTACTCATGGTTGCTAATAAAGAGTATTGGAGCAAAATCATTCGAACGAGAGAGATTTTAACCCATCACTACATCGATATTGATGCGGAAACGATCTATATGATTTGTGATGAAAAGTTAGAAGAGTTAGAGGAAAAAATTTTAAAACTACAAGAGACCTTACACTAAAAAATCCCTATCTTACCATGCTCGATCAGGGATCCAGCTTTTCCAAATTTCACTATGACGTAAAAATTTAAGATTGAATACATGAGCGCTACTCTGCTCATTTTCATTCCAACCCAAAAATGGTCTATTTTTATAAAAAGATTATATAATCATAATCTAACCCTAATAAGAATGGGAGATATTCATGCATCGTACTATAAGACTTCACAAAAGTGTTATCTCCATTATTCTGTTTATTTTACTACTGTTCACTGCGCTCAATGCCCATACAAACACTAAAGAAACTATAAAAATAGGTATTCTTGCAAAAAGAGGTATACCCCAAACAGTGCAACAGTGGCAACCATTGGCAGAGTATTTGAACCAACAGATTCCCGCGTATACATTTGAAATCGTACCGCTGGGTTTTAATGATCTCAATAATGCGGTGGCACATGCTTCGGTCGATTTTGTAGTAACCAACACGTTCCAGTATGTTACCTTCGAGTATCGCTACGGCACCAGTCGGATCGCTACACTCCAAAACCACTCAGACATTACAGTGGGACAACAGCGTTTCGGTGGAGTCATCTTTACACGCAAGGACAATAGCGATATTCACACTCTCGAAGAAATTCAGAACAAACGTTTCGCAGCAGTCGATCCGGAATCATTTGGTGGATGGATTATGGGTAAAAAAGAGTTACTCGATCACGGGATAAAAGAAGATGATTTTTCTCAGCTTCTTTTTTTAAACTCCCATGATGCTGTTGTACACGCCGTTTTAGAAGGGCGTGTAGATGCAGGAACAGTACGTAGCGATACACTAGAGCGGATGGCAAGAGAGGGGAAAATTCGCTTGGATCAGGTACGTATAATCGCCCCTAAAAAGTATCCGGGATTTCCATTTATCGTCAGTACTGCACTCTATCCCGAATGGCCCTTTGCAAAACTTACCCATACATCCGATACATTAGCAGAATCGGTTCTTATAGCTCTACTCGGTATTACCCCGGAACTTGAAGTCGCCAAACGTACCGATACCGACCATTGGACGATTCCAATGGATTATTCAGCAGTACACGATCTGCTTAAAACGTTAAATATGCCCCCTTACAATGCAGAAATTACCCTTTCGGCAGTTATAAAAAAGTACGCTATACAGATTGTTTTAGCAGGAGTAATCATTCTTATACTAAGTATTTCGGTAGTATTTATTCTTATGCTCTATCGAAGACTGCAAAAACAAACTACTCATATTGCCGCACTCAATACAGAATTGACCAAACAAATGGAGCGTGAACATATTTTTCGACAAATGCTCGATAGTCAAACCGCATTAACTATGTTGGGTGATGAAACACGAATAGTCGAGTGTAACGAAGCATTTTTGAACTTTTTCGCCATCTCATCCGCTGATGAAATTACACATCAGGGGGGTATATGCTCCTATTTTATTGATGAGGAGAGCGCAGATACCCGATATAGCTGTTTATCAGCTATTTTCGCGATGAAACAGCAGGGGACATTCTCCAAAATTACCATGCTTGATAGAGAGGGTAATCTTCGGGTATTCCACGTCCATATCGACCGATTTGCACACGACGAAACACTTTTTGTCGTCAATTTGGTCGATATCACTTCTAGCGAAGAGTTGCATCAAAGACTCGTATTACTGCAAAAAGCGGTGAATCAATCCAGCAATACCGTTTTAATCAGCAAGATAGACGGAATCGTACAGTATGTTAACAACTCTTTTTGTGAATGTTGCGGGCATGAAGAGTCAGAACTCGTTGGGCATAATGCAGAGCTTATGAATACGATCGGACTCAATCCTCTCGCATCCGAAGAACTTTATAACACCCTCTCCGAAAATAGAGTATGGATCGGTGAGGTAAAAAAACAACATAAAGACGGTTCAGAACACATCCTTCGTATGGCGATTTCACCGGTAAAAGACACAAACGGCACCATCACACATCTCATTGCTATCGGCGAAGATGTCAGCAAATATCGACAAATTGAAAACACGCTAAAAGAAAAAGAAAAAATGTTGTTAGCGCAATCGCGTCTTGCTGCGGTGGGAGAAATGCTAAACATGATCGCTCATCAGTGGCGTCAACCCCTTTCTATTATCCAAATGTGCTTGAATAATTTAGAGTTTACCCCAGAAATCATGGAGCTAGAAGAGCACACATGTATCAATACCATGAGCGAACAAGTAGAGTTTTTATCAAACATCATCGATGATTTTAGCCACTATTTTCAAAAAGATGCACGAGTAGAAGCTGCCGATTTTGATACCATCATCTGCGATGTGATTGGATTATTTGAAAAAAATCTAGAAAACAATAACATCGCACTGGAAAAAGTATGCACCGCGCACATGCAAATCACTACACGACAGCAAGATGTGGTACAAGTGCTGCTCAGTCTAATCAATAATGCTAAAGAAGTCTTATTGCTTCGTAACATCACATCAGCGAAAATTACATTACGTACTAACTATTCAGAGAAGGATGAACTCTTTGTCGCGGAAGTGATCGATAACGGCGGCGGCATAGATGAATCAATCAAACACAAAATATTCGAGCCCTATTTTTCCGCTAAAAAAAGACAAGACGGAAGCGGATTAGGACTCTACATCGCCAAAACAATTGTAGAAAACAATTTACACGGCTCTATTGGATTTGAAAATACCCAAGACGGTGCTTGCTTTTATATAAAAATTCCTTCCTTAATAATGGAAAAAAAGGAGATGGCATTTGAGGATATCGATCTCGAAAAAATAGATTTTGAAGAAATGGATCTTACGGATGAGTTTTTAAAGTATTGACTTGTCGATTTCATTTTCATTGCGAATACATCTTCTTCATACAGACAATGGAGCGGCAAGATTAGGTCGAGGGAGTAATTAACCTTCGCTTTTTTTTGCCCTCCAAAGTCTGTTCTAGTTATGCTTCCAGTCGAATCTTTCCGGTTGCGTATTGATGAACTAACGATGAAATAATCGTTTGATACGGTATCCCCGTCTCTTGGGCTTTATTTTTGATCGTTGTTACATCACCGAGACTGAGACGGATAGTAATATTTTTGGATTTAGATAAATACTCTTTAGCTGCCTTGCGTGCCAATGCAATCTCCTCCTCCGCATCAATGCTTCGTACTAATGTATCTTTTTCCAGAGCGTCTAAAATCGCCATCTCTTCTGCATCAAACATTGTTTTCTCCTTTATATATCTTTTTTGCTTTTCGGCTTGGGATTATGGTCTTTAAGAAAATCCCCTCGCCATTGCGAACAAATGGGACGAGATAGACATAATCCAATGCTTCTACGACGTAGATCTTTTGTCCGCGATAGTTTTCCTGATCGGGATGATCGTATGTGTCTAACACTTTCCCCGCATCTATTGCAGCTATGATCTCTTCAAAACCTATCCCTCTGCTTTGTTTAAGAAGCTCATTTTTTTCTTTGCCGTAAGTAATCAATACAAGCCTTTATAATATACATACAATGTATTGTATATCGACAAAAGTAAATATATAATAAAAAAATTATGACAATGCTATAAAAACCTATTTCTAACGCCCACTTTTTAACCACCCTTAGTACGAACCATCACTATAATCTCTCCATCTTTTATTAAAAGAGCGGTTTGAGAATAAAGAAATCTAAAAGATCGATATGGATATAATCAAAAAAATTGCGAGGAGGTATCCTATGCACACATTGAGTATCCGATTGGATGACTCTATTTATGAGCATTTCAAAGAGTTTTTAAAGTTCTACCCGCAAAATAGACTCTCTATTATCGAAGATGACGACGATCTTATCTTTAGCGATTCCAATGCATTGTCTTACCAAGAGGCGATGGAAGATTTAAAAAACTCTCAAACCCTTAATTGGAAAGAGTACGCAAAGGTTCGAAATATCGATGTATGAGATCGAATTTTCGAAACACTTTGTCAAGCAAATCGATAAATTATCACAAAATGTCGTTAAACGTTTCTATGACGATCTGAAATATATCTGCGAAAATCCCCTCCCCTCTAATCCACACGTAGATGTTAAAAAACTCCAAGCTCAGACAAACCAATACCGTTTAAGAGTCGGAAAATACCGATTTTTATACACCATAATCGATGAAAAAGTTATCGTTTATTTTTACGATTTAGGTTCTCGCGGCGATATTTATAAATAACTGCATTTTAAATCATTAGGTAAAAGTGAGAGCTAACCGCCCACTTTTTAACCACCCTTAGCACGAACCTTGCACTATAATAACCGTATGGAAACACTATTACTCTCAATCTTTTTAACCGTTGCCATCGCGACGGTTCTCAATATCATCCTAAAACGGTTCGAGATATCGCATATCATCGGCTATATCGCGACAGGGACCATCGTTAGTACCCTATTCGGGTTTAACGGTTCAGCGAACGATTCACTCGATTTTATCGGGGAGTTCGGGATCGTCTTTTTGATGTTTACTATCGGACTGGAATTGAGTCTGGATAAAATCAAAAAGATGAAAGATATCCTCCTCACCAACGG
>NZ_JAQTYM010000060.1:0-5455 GCF_028688295.1 Sulfuricurvum sp. | reverse complement strand
GAATCCGATATTGCGACCTATAAAGACCTCCTATTGGGAGCGTTTTTCTTTGGAGTCGGAACAAAAATCGATATGCTCTATTTCGCTGAAAACATCCACATAATCACATTTGTTTTCATCTTTGCGATGCTCTTTAAGGCGGTGATTATTTACGTCATTATCCGCCGTAATTCAGATAAAAATACCTCCGCAAAAACAGCGCTTTCACTCGCACAGATCGGAGAATTCTCTTTTGCTATTTTTGCCCTCGCCGGATCTCAAAAATTGATTAGCGAGGAGATGGCGAGCTTTTTGATTTTGGTGAGTGTTATCTCGATGATCCTCACCCCGTTTATCATAGGAAACATTTATAAACTCTCATCGTATTTTGAAAAAGAGTTCTACGAATCCGACGTCATCACCCCGATTGAGAGGCAAGATCATATCATTGTTGCAGGGTTTGGGGTACTGGGGAAAATCGTCGCATCCAATCTGCACGCACAAGGTGCCAACTTTATTATTATCTCAGATAATCTAAAGCATGTTCTCCATGCGCGCAAATTGAACTATATGGCGTACTTCGGCCACCTTGATAAACTCCCCGTTTTGGAGTCATTAATGGTGAAAGAGGCTAAAGCAATCATCATCACCATGATCAGCGAACAAAAACGTCGTCTCATCAGTGAAGCGGTTCTCCGTTATGATCCAAAAGCCAAAATAATTCTAAAAATAGATAGCGTTGAAGAGCGCAAAAGTTTGCGTGATTTATCTGAAATTGAATTGGTCGATGCCAGTTTTGAAATAGCCGATTTACTGGTAAACCGTGCACTCAAACATGGCGGACAAAACGATTCAAACCTTATTATCAAAAATTAACCGTTTTTACGGTAAAATTGGGCGATTTTTTACCCAAGGTGTATTGCAAATATGATAGATGTTGTTCAAATTCAAAAAATTTTACCCCACCGTTTCCCTTTTCTCCTCGTCGATCGAGTAACGAACATTACCCCAAATGAGTCACTCATCGGTTACAAAAACGTCACTATCGGTGAACAAATTTTCGAAGGCCATTTTCCAGGTCATCCGATCTATCCCGGTGTTATGATATTAGAGGGGATGGCCCAAGCCGGCGGAATCCTCGCATTTCAGAGTATGGATATGACTGAAGAGCAAGCAGCACACAAGGTGGTCTATTTCATGAGTATTGACGGTGCAAAATTCCGTGCCCCTGTCCGTCCGGGTGATCGCTTAGAGTACCGCATGAATGTTATCAAACACAAGGGTGCGATTTGGGTGTTAGAGGGTAAAGCGTATGTCGACGATGTCCTCGTCTCCGAAGCTGAACTTAAAGCCATGATCGTCGACAAGTAAGCGAGAGAGAATGAGCAACTTATCTCCATTAGCAGTTATCGAAGAGGGTGCTATTATCGGCGAAGAGGTCGAAATCGGTCCGTTTTGCTTTATCTCCTCTAAAGCAAAAATCGGGCGCGGAACAAAAATTGCCGCCAGTGCTTGCGTTTACGGAAATACGACTATCGGCGAGTATAATGATATTTTTTCACATGCCGTTTTAGGTTCTATTCCACAAGATTTGAAATACAACGGAGAAGAAGTTGAGCTTATCATCGGTGATTACAACAAAATCCGTGAATTTACCCTCTTTAATCCGGGGACTGCAGGGGGCGGTGGAAAAACCGTTGTCGGCAATCATAACCTTTTTATGGGGTACGTCCATTTAGGACACGACGTTATTATCGGAGATCATTGTATCCTTGCCAACGCCGCCACCCTAGCCGGCCATGTCGAGATGGGAAATTATGCCGTTATCGGCGGAATGACACCAATTCATCAGTTTGTAAAGATCGGTGATTATGCTATGATCGCAGGGGCATCAGCTCTCTCTCAAGACGTACCACCGTATTGTCTTGCTGAGGGGAATCGTGCCGTATTACGCGGATTAAACCTCAACGGTTTACGCCGTCATGTTGAACGCAGTGATATTGATGCCCTTAGAACAACTTATCGCGAGCTTTTCGAATCAGGAAAACCGCTCCAAGAGCAGGCAGCCGCTTTGCTTGAGAGTGCAACAAGCGAATACGTTAAAAATCTTTGCACCTTTATCGTTAATACCAAACGGGGTATCCCCTATGAAAGGAATCAATCATGATTCACCGCCATTGCAGTTTCTGTGACGCTCAAGAGAGCGATCATAACCCGCTTATCGCCGGAAACAATGTTTATATTTGCAAAAACTGTGTTTTCTCCGCCTACAAAATTATGTTCGGTGATTCGGAGGGTGAGAGTGCAACCGCACATGAGCACAAAGCGACTGAACTTTTAACCCCTAAAGAGCTTAATACCTTTTTGGGACAATACATCATCGGACAACAACGGGCGCGTAAACTGCTCTCTGTAGCTGTTTATAATCATTACAAACGTATTTTTAAACACACCCATGTCGAAGATGAAACCGAAATTGCCAAATCAAACGTTTTGCTCATTGGACCGACTGGAAGCGGTAAAACACTCATGGCACAAACCATTGCACGCGTCCTCAATGTCCCTATTGCCATCGCCGATGCAACCAGCCTCACTGAAGCGGGATACGTCGGAGAAGATGTTGAAAACATCCTCACAAAACTCCTCCAAGCGGCGGATGGTGATGTAGAACGTGCACAGCAGGGAATCGTCTTTATCGATGAGATTGATAAAATCTCCCGTATGTCTGAAAATCGTTCTATTACCCGAGACGTATCAGGTGAAGGGGTACAACAAGCACTTCTCAAAATTATAGAAGGTGCGGTCGTCAACATTCCTCCCAAAGGGGGACGTAAACACCCTAACCAAGACTTTATCCAAATCGATACTTCAGGTATCCTCTTTATCTGCGGCGGTGCATTTGATGGTCTTGGGCAGATTCTAGAGCGTAAAAAAGGGAAAAATGTTATGGGATTCGGTCAGGACAAACGCAGTACCACCGACATCGATGATAGTTTTGAAAACGTCGAACCGGATGATTTGGTCAGTTACGGCCTTATTCCTGAGCTTATAGGACGTTTGCCGATTATCGCATCCCTCAACAAAATTACCGAAGAAGAGATGGTTCGTATCTTGACAGAACCGAAAAATTCTTTGGTGAAACAATACACAAAACTCTTTGCCATCGATGATGTTGAGCTCTCTTTTGATCAAGAAGCGCTAAGCGCTATCGCCGCCAAAGCATTAGCACGTAAAACCGGCGCTCGCGGTCTTCGTGCTATTATGGAAGAGACTATGGGAGATACAATGTATGAGCTTCCTGAATACAGCGGTTACGAAGTACTTATTACCAAAGAGGTCGTAGAAGAGAGTATTGCTCCTGTCTACATTAAAAAATCAACTCAAAAAAGTGCATAGGAGAGTCAATGCTATTTAATAAACTTATCGGAATGTTCTCGAACGATCTCTCTATCGATTTAGGAACGGCAAATACCATCGTGATTGCCAAAGGGAGAGGAATTATTATCAATGAACCTTCGGTAGTTGCCGTCAAAATGGAAAAATACGGTCAACAACGCGTTCTTGCCGTAGGGCGTGAAGCCAAAGAGATGGTAGGCAAAACTCCAGGAAACATCAAAGCAATTCGTCCTATGCGTGACGGCGTTATCGCAGACTTTGATATGACTGAAAAAATGATTCGCAAATACATCGAAAAAGCTCACGGGCGAAGTACCCTCATCAGTCCGCGTATCATCATCTGTATCCCTTATGGATTGACACAGGTTGAACGTAAAGCGGTTCGTGAGTCGGCAATGAGCGCCGGTGCTCGTGAAGTTTATCTCATTGATGAACCGATGGCAGCAGCTATCGGAGCAGGTATCGATATTCGCGAACCAAAAGGAAATATTATTGTTGATATCGGAGGTGGAACCACTGAAATCGGTGTTGTTTCCTTGGGTGGTTTAGTACTTTGCCGCTCAATCCGTGTTGCGGGGGATAAGATTGATCGTTCCATTATGGACTATGTCAAACGCAAATACAATCTTTTAATCGGAGAACGCATAGCTGAAGATATCAAAATCAATATCGGTACCGCTATGCCACTGGCTCAAGAGCTTAAGATGATTATCAACGGGCGTGACCAAGTAGAAGGGCTATTAACTTCTATCGAGCTCTCAAGCGAAGATGCACGTGAAGCAATGCGTGATCCTCTCAAAGAGATTCTTGAAGCGATTCGTGATGTTTTAGAGAACATGCCTCCAGATCTTGCAGGCGATATCGTTAACAACGGTGTTATCCTCACCGGCGGCGGAGCACTTATCCGTCAGCTCGATAAATACATCTCAGAAATTATCAAAATTCCGGTTTATGTTGCTGATGAGCCACTTTTGTGTGTTGCTCGCGGAACTGGACGTGCACTTGAAGAGATCGATCAACTCCACGAACTTTTCGATAATGAATAAACAATCGCTAGGTTTTGCTGTAGCACTCGCCATTTTGGTGGGTGGAGCGCTCTATTTTACCAATCTGCTCCAATCGCCCATTATTCATCTCAATCTTGCACTAAAAACTTCTTATCACAATATGCTAGAATCGATTCAGCATTCAATAGATGAGCATTTCAATCAACAAGCAACGATTCAAGATTTGCAACGAAAAAATCACTTTTATGAAAAAGAGCTATTAAGTCTTCATCAAATCGCCGATGAATACCAAAAATTACTCCAAGAACATAACAGCAGTTTCACAACCACCCCACAAACTACACTTGTTCGAACTCTCTCTTACGTACGTTTCGGTGATCCGCATCGGGTATGGATTGAAATGGATAAATTTGATCCTAAAAAAGTGTACGGTCTTTTGTATCGCGGTTATGCCGCCGGAATCGTAGTAGGAAATAACAAACGCCCTATTGCGCTCCTCAACGGAGATGTCAAAAGTTCTTACGCCGTTAATGTCGGAAGTTCTATGGCACCGGGGATTGTACGCGGTAATAACGGACGACGTTTGATCGTTGAATTTATCCCAACGTGGATCCCTATCTCAGTAGGAGATGAAGTCCTCACTTCTGGCTTGGATCGTATCTTTATGGCAGGACTAAAGGTGGGAAAAGTCGTCTCTATCACTAAAGCCAGCGGTTATCAAAGTGCCGTCATCGAACCTTACTTTTACGGTAAAAATCCTGCCTATTTTCATGTTATTACACAAGTGAGATAGTTCATCTATATTTGAACGATAAAGGAATAACATTCCTTTATCTACGCTAGCCGCTATGGCACATGTAGCGAAGCGGAAAGTCTAACGTAGTGCAGACAAACGCTTGCCTCTTCGAGGCAGAATTTTTTTGATTCAACACCTCTGCTTAGCACTTGTAATCGGATTTTAAGTGCTTCTCGTCTATAATAATAAAATTTTTATGACGAGGGGTCTCAATGCCAAAACGCGACGACATCAAAACGATATTACTCATCGGATCAGGCCCGATCGTCATCGGTCA
>NZ_JAQTYM010000059.1:3842-14647 GCF_028688295.1 Sulfuricurvum sp. | reverse complement strand
TGTCTTCGTTTTTTTTAGTTTATTATAGCGTAAGTATTGAAGCGGTATGCTATGAGATTATTATTCAAAAAAGGACAACAATGGAAGATATGCATTCTTTGATTCGAGAAAAACTTCGAGCCTTTCGTATGATTCATTTTGCTATGATGATGGGTAGTTTTATGTATGGAGTTGTGATTGTATTTATACATTTTAACGCCCCTATACCTCCAAGTATTAACGATGCTTCGACATTGACAATATTAACGTATGGGATATTTGCGTATGCTTTGCTAGCAGTTGGAGTTATTAGATATATGCGTCAAAAGTTTTTATCATCCGATAATATATTTAAAAAAATAAAAGATGCAAAAAATCCTGATCAACCATCCTTTTTTTCTAATTACCTCTCCACGTTATTTATATTATGGAGTTTATGTGAGGTTATTACTATCGGTGGGATAATTTTATATCTCACAAGTGGACAATTGGAAATACCTTTATTTTTGATCGGGTTTGGTATCTTTCTAAAACTAGTGAATGGTCCTAAATTTGAAGAGCTAACAGCACTTGAAAAACGGTATGCTGTTGTCGAAGTGCAGGGGTAAGGTATGTCGTATTATATTTGGCTTATATTCGGAGTTATCGCCTTTGTGATCGAAATGATGATCCCTACCTTTTTTGCACTGTTCGCGGGGGTGGGATTTTTAGCGGCGGCAGCAGTAGCATTTTTCCTTCCTGCGTCACTTTTTTGGCAGTTGATTGTCGCTTCTGTGTTTATGATTATCGGGGCGGTAGTGTTCAAGAAACGGGGTATGGGAGATGAACCTCAAGATACTGTGGGAACCCACAACGAGTTTGTCGGGATCAAAGGTATCGCATTAACCATGATTTCAGCTCATGAAGAAGGAGAAGTATCATTGTATGAGCCGGTGATCGGTGGACGGCATTGGCCTGCGGTAAGTACTGATGGAGAGATCGCTGCAAATTCAGAGATTCGAATCGTGAAACTGAGCGGTAATACTCTCATCGTCGAAAAAATTTAATTGGAGGTCATAGTATGGATGCAAGTCTAATTTTCCCGTTAGTGTTAATGGTCGCGGTGGTGTATACACTGTCGCAAATGGTACGTATCGTTCCCCAAGGGGAAGAGTGGGTTGTCGAGCGATTGGGTAAATACCATACCACCCTTTTACCGGGACTCCATTTATTGATTCCGATTGTGGACATTGTCGGGTATAAAATCGTCACCAAAGAGCTGATCCAGCAGACACGAGAACAAGAGGTTATTACTAAAGATAACGCCGTCGTCATCATCAGCGCGGTGGTTTTTTATCGTGTTACCGATCCAGGAAAAGCGTCGTATTCGATCAGCAATTTCGAGAGTGCGGTGGGAAATATGACCACAACGACCCTTCGTGCAGTGATAGGTGGGATGACACTCAATGAGTCGCTTTCTCAGCGTGATCAAATCAAAGCGCAAGTGGCGGAGAAAATTCGTGATTCACTCAGCGGATGGGGATTGACCCTCGGTAATCTGGAAGTCCAAGATATCCGACCGAGCCAAAACCTTCAAGAGGCAATGGAACGTCAAGCAGCGGCGGATCGTGAACGGGAAGCGGCAATTATGATCGCGGACGGAGAGAAAAAAGCGGCGATTGCAAAAGCGGAGGGGATGAAAGAAGCGGCGATTTTAGACGCACAGGGGAAACTCGAAGCGGCAAAACTCGAAGCACAGGCGAAAGTGGAACTCGCAGACGGAGACCGCAAAGCGATGATGATTGTTACCCAAGGGCTTGCCGGTGGAGAGACAGCACCCCATTATCTCCTCGCTCAGCGTTACATCGACAGCGTGAAAAATCTGAGCAACTCAAATAACTCTAAAGTGGTCTTTATGCCTGCCGATTGGCAACAAAGTCTTGCAGGTGCGGTAGGATCACTGGGGTATTTGGGTACTGCCCTCGGTGAGAAAAAATAGGGCAAATTGTCATATTATTTTTACCTCTTAGGGGTGATGGGCTATAATCACCTTTATGATGTATGAAATAACAACCCTAATAGCCTTTATCGTCGCTGGAACTCTCGGATGGATGTGGAATCAATCCCGCCAACACTACGCGCTCCTCGAAGCGCGTGCACTGCAACTCCAAGAACTCTATGTTCAGGAACAAACCCTCAAATCAAGAATCCAAATTGATCTTGATAATTCCCAGAGGGAGTATCACTCATTAGAACGCGATTACGCGGTACTCCATACCCGCCACGAAGAATCCTCCCGCTCTTTTGAAGAGAAGATTCGTCTCCTCGATGAAGCCAAAGTACAGATGAAAGTTCAGTTTGAACAACTCGCGGCACAGATTTTCGAGCAAAAAGCGAAAACATTTGATGAAGCGCATACCAAAGGGCTTGATCTGCTCCTCAAACCATTTCGTGAACAAATAGCCCAATTTGCGACTCAGAGCAAGGAACAGTTTATCCACGATGCGAAAGAGCGACAAAGCATCAAAGACGAAATCCTCCGCCTCAAAACCCTCAATGAACGGCTCTCTCAGGATGCGATCAACCTCACCCAAGCCCTCAAAGGGGAGAATAAAACCCAAGGAAACTGGGGAGAGATCGTGTTGGAGCGGATACTCGAAGAATCGGGACTGCGTGAGGGGCATGAGTATGAAACCCAAAATACCTACAGCGATGAAGAGGGGAAAAAGTTTCGTCCTGACGTTATCGTCCATCTTCCTCAGAACAAAGATATCATTATCGACTCTAAAGTTTCACTCGTTGCCTATGATGCGTTTATCCGCGCCGAAAATGACGAAGCGCGTGCCCATGCTCTGAAACAGCACCTCCTCTCGATCCATGCTCATATCAAAGGGTTAAGCGGCAAGCGGTACGAACAGCTCAGCGGGGTACGTACTCTTGATTTTGTCCTCCTTTTTATGCCGATAGAGGGGGCATTTTTGCTGGCACTGGAGCAGGATAATACTTTTTTCAAAACAGCGTATGAGCAAAATATCGTTGTCGTTTCCCCTTCCACTCTACTCGTAACTCTCCGTACTATCGAGCACATCTGGCGAAGCGAGTATCAAGAACGCAATGCCAAAGCGATTGCCGAATCGGCGGAAGCTCTGTATGAGAAACTGGTGGCGTTTGTCGAGGATATGGAAAAAATCGGTGAGCAGATCGGACGTACCCAAAAAAGCTATGAGGGGGCAATGAATAAGCTCACAACTGGAAAAGGGAATTTGATCCGACGTGTCGAGTCGATGCGGAAACTGGGATTGAAACCCAAAAAGTTGCTCCCCTCATCGGTAACCGATACCGAAGATGAAGAGATTTTATAGATAATGTCAGCATTAATTGTCTACGGAGATATTCACGGTTGTTTAGACGAATTCCAAAAACTTCGCGACCAAATCAAACCTCAAAAAAATGATATAGAAGTATGTGTAGGTGATATTATCACCAAGGGTTCTTATTCGCTAGAAACACTACGATATATCCAAAAAAATGGCATCCTCTCTGTTCTCGGTAATCACGAAGATAAAATCATCCGTTATCTCAAACATCAAGAATCTCCTAAAAAAAATCCTATTAATTTAGATAATGATGAGCAACAAATAGTTGATAATATAACGCCAAAGGATATAGAATTTCTCCAATCTCTTCCACTCTTTTTACGTTTCGATGATATCACTGTGGTGCATGGTGGATTACAAAACTCAATGGTGTTAGAAAACCTTTCTGGTCGCGAGTATCAAAAACTACTTAGACTTCGTTATTTAGATCAAGAAGGGCATTTTGTAGCTCACGGCGAGGAAACAGAGGATTCAACATTTTGGGCAGATGTTTATGATGGTAATCAAGGATTGGTAGTCTATGGACATCAGTGGAGTGAGGAATCTAAGATCAGTAAAAACGCCATTGGTGTCGATACGGGATGTGTTTATGGGAATAAGCTCAGTGCCGTAGTGTTTGATGGAAACACAAAAACGGATTATAAAATTATTAGTGTAAAAGCTGGATTCCCGATTAAGTCGGGAACCTAGCATGAGGTTTGTGTAGCACTTGGAAATGACGAAACTATAAGTGTGGAATCTTCACCTTAGAATTAAGCAGCGCACCGATAATAATCATTAGCAAGAGCACACCTATCCATCCGATAAATCCTGAACCCAGCCACACAAGCCAGAGCAAAATTGCCCCGAGCGGAGTTGGAACGCCTATAAAATGTTTCGCTACTTCACCTGCATCGGTATTGATGTTAAACTGGATCAGACGGCGTAAACCGCTGATAACATAGTATATCGATACGATGGAGGTTATAATCAGCGGTATCCCACTAAGTTCGGAATAAACCCCCTGAAAGATAAAGAAGGTCGGGACGAGCACAAAGCTGAGAAAATCTGCAAATGAGTCCAGCTGAACTCCGAATTCATTAGATAATCCGTATTTACGAGCCACTTTTCCATCAAAAATATCAAAAGCTCCCCCCATCCATGCGAGAACAGCGGCAACCATGAAATGGTTTTGAGTGATAAAATAGGTGGCTAACAATCCGCAGGTAATGTTTGCCATTGTGATTAGGTTGGCGAGGTTAAAGTGGCTCGTAGAGCGCCATAAAAATTGCATTAAATCTCCATCATCGAATTCTAAAACAACATTATAGCCAATCATCACCCCTGAGGATATTCATCAGTAAGAGTTTTTTGCTATACTCACACAATGAAAAAAAGCCTTGTAATTTCAATAATTATCCATAGTATTTTGTTCTCTCTTGTAGCGGCTGCTTTATTTTTGCTACCAGATGAGAAGAAAAGCGAAACGATTAAACTTAAACTTCTTATGAACCCTCCTGAAAAGCTACAGATTAAAAGTGAGCCGTTGGACGTACCGCAAAAAGAGACAGAGCTTGTTCAGAAACAACCTGAAATCCCTGTTCCAACCCCGAGAATCCCACAAAAAATTCAGCCCGTCAATAAACCTGCACCGGTAGTTACGACTCCGATCGTACCGATAGCAGTCGCACCGCAGCAAAAAGTACTCGAAATTCCGGTACAAAAAGTGGCTGTAACTCCTCCTACACCTCCAAAGGTGGTTCTCCCTAAGCCTGCAATAATCGAAACCGTAAAAGGTGACCCAAAAGCTAAAGAAAATTACATTGCTTATTTACGTCAGTTTATTGATGAGCGAAAAATCTATCCCAAGAATGCGAAACGTTTAAAGCAAATGGGGACGGTAACAGTTAAATTCAGAGTTTTGGAGGATGGAACCATCAAAAATATTTCGATTGTCGATTCATCAGGATTTGATCTTCTTGATCAAGCGGCCAAAAATCTGCTTGAGAATATCGCTCATGTCAAGGCGCTTCCAAAAGAGATGGGTGATGAACCGATTGATTTGACATTGCCGATCGAATATACCCTTCGATAGGAAATTTAAGACCCTTTTAATATGATATTGATTATTATTTTGTAAATTTGTTTTTACGACACTTTATTTCAAAAGGAACGATAATGGTTCATCCTACAATGACGCTTCTTAGCGCCTGCACGAAGGGCGGTGTTGCTACGGTGGCTAAAATTAATGCTACAGGAGCACTAAAGCAGCGGCTTATCTCTTTTGGACTCATGAAGGGTGCTGAAGTAAAAATACTCGAATGTGGGATGACGAAAAGTACATTTGAAATTAAAATTGGAAATGTTTCTATCGCCCTTCGCCGTGAAGAGGCAGAATTGATCGAGGTTTCAAATGTCCACTAAACAGATAACTGTAGCTCTTGTCGGACAACCTAATGTCGGAAAAAGTATGCTGATAAATTCCATCGGTAACGCGCGCCTTCATGTTGGAAATTTTACAGGTGTAACGGTTGAAAAGACGGTTGTGACGTTTGAGCATGATGGGTACTCTTTTAGTGTCGTTGATCTTCCCGGAACTTATGCGTTTACCGACTATTCGATCGAAGAACGGGTAACGCACGATTATCTCTGTGATGAAACCTATGACCTCATCATCAATGTAGTCGATTCAACCAACATGGAGAAAAACCTTCAGCTTACCGCAGAACTAATGACGATGAGCAAAAAAATGGTGATTGCTCTCAATATGTCAGATGAAGCAGATAAAGAGGGGATCGAAATCAATGCTCCTTATCTCTCTCAACTACTTGGAATACCGTGTGTTCGTGTATCGGCCGCTGCAAAAACGGGGCTTGAAGAACTGATGAAATCTGTTATCAGCGTCCATGAGAGATCGATTCAGGAACAAAAGCTAATCTTTAGCGAAGCGGTTGAAGAAGAAATTACGTTGATTTGTGAATATCTAAATCGTCATAAGTTTAAAGCTTCGATCAGTAACCGAAATATTGCTATTAATCTTTTACAAAAAGAGAAAAAGACCTACCGTGTTTTACACGATAACCCTATTTGGATTGAGCTTCAACCGATGTTGATTGAAGCAGATCGTCACGTATTGCTTCATCATGATACGGACGATATGAAAGAGGCATTAGCCGAAGAGTATCTTTCGTTTAATCGCGGAGTTATTGCTGAAGCGGTGAAGGTCAAACCTAAAGCCCCCTTGAAAAAAACGACGACAGAAAAAATCGATAGTGTACTGATTCATAGGGTTGCAGGTATACCAATCTTTCTTTTCTTTATGTGGGGACTGTTTCAGCTTACCTTTGAGATAGGCTCTATCCCGATGGATTGGATCGATGCCTTTTTTGGTTGGTTTGGTGAGTTAGTCGGTGCTACGATTTCAAATGAAGAAATTCGCTCCTTGATCGTCGATGGGGTGATTGCGGGTGTCGGAGCGGTTGTCCTTTTTGTCCCGAACATTGTCATTTTATTTGTCGGGATTGCCTTACTCGAATCGACAGGCTATATGTCGCGGGTAGCATTTTTGTTGGATGGATTTTTTCATAAATTCGGGCTTCATGGGCAGTCGTTTATCCCTCTTGTAAGTGGATTCGGATGTTCTATTCCTGCTTATATGTCCGCACGAATTTTGAAAAATGACCGTGATCGTCTTTTGACTCTCTTTGTTATCGGATTTATGAGCTGTGGGGCACGACTCCCTGTATATGTTCTCTTTACGGGGGCATTTTTCGGTCCTGAGATGGCGGGAAATGTACTGTTCGGTATTTATATACTTGGTGCGATGATCGGTCTTGTGGCCGCCAAAGTACTTAAAATGACAGCTTTTAAAGGTGCGGATGAGCCGTTTGTTATGGAGATGCCGAAATACCGTCTCCCCTCAGTAAAGCTGATCTGGCACACCGTACTCACCAAAACGATGATGTATTTGAAAAAAGCGGGGACGTTTATTGCTGCTGCATCTCTCCTTGTTTGGTTTTTGAGCAGTTACCCTAAGGATGGTTCGCTAGATGCTTTGTTTGGAGCAAAAATCGAAGCAACCACATCAGATGATGAGGTAAAAGTCCTCGAAAATCAACTTGCCGAAGCACAGCTGGAACAGAGCTTTTTGGGTCAAATCGGTCATGCAATCGAGCCGATATTTGCGCCATTGGGCTTTGATTGGAAAATGGCGGTGGCATTGCAAACAGGGCTTGCCGCAAAAGAGGTGGTTGTTTCAACGATGGGAGTATTGTATTCACTCGGAAGCGATGCAACCGAAGAAGACCACTCGTTGATCTCCACGATCAGTTCCCAAATACCGTTTGCATCGGCAGTGGCATTTATCATCGTCATTATGACTTATTTACCGTGTTTGGCAGCATCGGTCGTCTTTAC
This sequence comes from Sulfuricurvum sp., assembly GCF_028688295.1. GTDB lineage: Bacteria > Campylobacterota > Campylobacteria > Campylobacterales > Sulfurimonadaceae > Sulfuricurvum. The sequence goes on along the minus strand of NZ_JAQTYM010000059.1, from coordinate 6,917 downwards.
CCGTGAAGCAGGGGGGATTAAATATTTCGGTTATTTGTTTGTGTTTACGACAATCGTAGCGTATTCCCTCGCATTTGTCGCCTATCATTTGACATTGTGGTTAAGTTAGGAAATCATTAACTACTCTTTGTTACAATGCTTTTATGAGTAAAATATTAATGATAGAAGATGATCTCGAATTAGCAGAGATCCTAACCGAGTTTTTAGAACAGTACGATTTCGAAGTTACGACGGAGGATGATCCGTTTAAAGCACTTAGTATCCTTAAATTGGAAAAATTTGATGCGGTGATTCTCGATTTAACTTTGCCGGGGATGGATGGTCTGGAAGTGTGCGAAGCGATTCGTGCGCGTCAAAATATTCCCATCATTATCTCGTCCGCACGTTCTGATGTAACGGATAAGATTAATGCCCTTGAGCTTGGAGCCGATGATTATCTCCCAAAACCGTATGATCCTAGAGAGCTTGAAGCACGTATCCATTCGGTGTTGCGTCGATATGATGCCGCTTCCGTTGCTGCATCTGAGAGTGCCTGTGATTTTAAACTCAATGAGTCTGCAATGCAAATTAGTTATAGAGGGAAAGCATTAGACTTCACCAATGCAGAATACGGAATTTTAGCCCATATGATCAAAAAACAGGGGATGGTCGTTTCTCGCGAAGATTTGATTCACAATGTGAGCGCGATCAATGAAGACTCATCGAATAAAAGTATCGACGTTATGATGGGACGGATTCGTAATAAACTCGGGGACAAAGCCCTGATCGAATCGATCCGCGGCATCGGCTATAAACTGTTAAAATGAGAAATATACTCTGCCCTGAAAGGGCTAGCTTAAGTGCCTTAGCGGCTAGCGTAGCACAAGGGATTTCATTCCTTGCGCGTTCAAAATAAGATGATTAAAAATAATGCGGTTCTTGCAACCGTACTCTTCGCACTTTTAGTAACGGTATCGAGTGTCAGTTACACTTTTTATCAGCTCTACCAAGTTAATCGTACTAAACACATTGATAATATCTTTACTAAACACTCGCTTATTAGCCAAATCTATCACACCTATATTATAAAACAAATTTCGGAGCCGATGTTTGAAGCGAACATGGCACTCTATGAGCTCGAAGAAGTTCATGACAAAGCTGTCGAAACCATTATCCGTGAAGGGAGGATTCTTAAAAGTGACGGTAATGGGGACGAAGTAATGGAAGCATATACCCTTTCTACCTCTCCTTTTGAATCCCATATAGCTGAGCAGGTTATTACCTCGATGATAGAGTACAAAGGACATATCTATTTTTGGGTTGAATCGTCTCGTCACAGTATTCTCCTTATGGACCAGAAGATTGAACCCTATCGACCGGTCAATTTGATTTCAGCGTATGGAACGTTGATGATGATTTTAATGGGTTCTTTTATTCTTATTATTTATCGTTTACATCCCTTGCGTCGCTTACGTAAACAGATTGCCCGTTTCGGTGAGGGGGATATGGGGGTGAGATTTCGGATAGACGGAAGTGATGAAATCGCGTTGATCGCTAATGAACTTGACACTACCCAAAAGAAAATTCGCTCCTTGATCGAATCTCGTACCCTATTTTTACGTAATATTATGCATGAACTTAAAACTCCAATCGCTAAAGGACGTATCGTTACCACTATGCTTAGTGATGAGAAACAGCGTGGACGATTTGAGGGAATTTTTGAACGTCTTGAATCACTCATCTGGGAGTTCGCGTTATTGGAAGAGATAACATCGGGTAATCAGTATCATGAGAAAAAAGAGTATCGGCTGGTGGATATTATTGATGGTGCAATTGATATGGCAATGGTTGAGTATGAAGCAGTGGATCGTGTCATTGACGCTTCTATTAAAGTCGAGGTCGATTATCGTCTTTTTGTTACAGCAATTAAAAACCTTATTGATAATGCAATCAAATACTCTGTCGAAAAAAAGATGAAGATTTGGGTGGAAGAGGGGGAAATCGTTTTCGCTAACATTGGTGAACCTCTGAAAAACTCTCTCAGTTATTACATTGAACCCTTTACTAAAGATCATCCGACAAAAGACAGTTTCGGTTTAGGTCTTTACATCGTTGATGCTATTTTAAAAGAACATGATTATGTTTTGGCGTATGAACGCCGTGATAACATAAATTGTTTTATATGTGTACCCGTAAAAACAAAAAGGAAATAGATGAAAGAGATTTTAATCACCAACGATGACGGCTATGAATCAGCAGGGCTGCTAGCTTTGATCGAAGCGCTCGATGGGCTCGGACACATTACAGTTGTCGCGCCATCAACCGAAAAATCAGCATGTGGACATTCATTGACCCTAACACGACCACTCAGTTTCATTAGTGTGGGAGATGATTTTTACAAACTCGATGACGGTACTCCGAGCGATTGTGTTTATCTTGCCCTTCACTCCCTTTTCGAAGAGTCTAAACCTGATTTGCTTATCAGTGGCATCAATAAAGGTTCTAACATGGGGGAAGACATCACTTACTCAGGGACAGCGGCGGCGGCAATGGAAGCGGTTTTACATGATGTTCCTGCTATCGCTATCTCACAGGTGATGGATTTTACCCAGCCCGTCGGTGATTTTGCGTTGGCTAAAAAAGCGATTCGACATTTGGTACAAAAAGTTTTAGAGGGGGAATTTCCTCTACGAGAGAGGGAGTTTTTAAACGTCAATATCCCTCATGATGTTGAGGAGTTAGAGTTTGCCGTTACGTATGCTGGCTATCGCTATTATGCCAACGATGCTCACCTCCATCGTAACCCACGAGGAATGGAGTACTACTGGCTTGGTCTTCATCCATTGGAGTATAAACCGCGTGAAAAACGGAGTGCATTATGCGATTTCGAAGCGATTGAAGCAGGAAAAGTTTCCCTCACCCCAATCAAACTCGATATGAGTGCCTATAAATCGATGGGGCAATTAAGGGAGTGGCTGTGAGAAATATTCGGACAAAATTGGTTTTCGGCGAAGAGTGCTTTGAGAAACTGAACAATGCTAAAATCCTCCTCCTCGGCGTCGGCGGAGTGGGGAGCTTTTGTTTGGATTGTCTTTA
>NZ_JAQTYM010000059.1:0-3742 GCF_028688295.1 Sulfuricurvum sp. | reverse complement strand
AAACATCGATTGAAGAACTCGACCGTGATGAATTCATCGGGATTGATGAAGCATTTGAAATGGCTACTGCAAAGTATGTTAAACATTAAAACGGTCGTATTCTCTAAAAAAGCTACCTATCGATTAACACAAATCACCGATTTTATTTATACGCAAAGCCAATCCGAATCCATTACACTTGCCTACATGTCGAGACTAAAGGAATATATCTACAATATTCTTATGCAATTCCCAGAATCGGGACGTAAAGCCGAAGAGTATGGAAAACATATCCGAAAACTCGTGTATCAAGGGTATTCGATTTTGTATCGGATCAATGAGCCTAAAGAGCGGGTAGAGATTGTGAACATCTTTCGTGAAAATCTCCCATGAGTAGGATACCTTTGGTATAATATCCCTACTTATTTTTCGGAGCAAACAGTGGAACAAAAAGAACCGATGACAAAATACGGGTTTCAGCGCTTATCAGACGAGCTGAATACCCTCAAAAACGTCGATTTACCGGCAGTCAATGTGGAAATCGATCGTGCCAAAGAGTACGGTGATCTAAAAGAGAACTCCGAGTATCATGCCGCACGCGAAAAACAGGCTTTTATCGGAACTCGAATCGCAGAACTTGGAGAGGTGATTTCACGTGCGCAGATCGTGGACCCGAGTGAACTTGAACATGCTCGTGTCAGTTTCGGCTCTACCGTAGTTTTAAATAATCTTGATACCGATGAAGAGGTCACTTATACCATTGTCGGTGGATGTGAGAGTAATCCGGAACAAGGATTGATCTCTTTTAATTCACCTTTGGCTAAACAGCTTTTGGGGCGACAAGAGGGGGATGAACTCAATGCGAAACTTCCCGGCGGAACCAAAAACTTTGAAGTGGTTGAAGTGAAATATCAGGAGATCGTGTTTGAAACCCATTAACGTTGGTATCATCGGTGTCAGTGGCTATACGGGGTTAGAACTCGTTAAAATGCTTGTCTCTCATCCGATTTTTAATCTCGTTTATTGTGCTAATACCGAAGGTGCTACAACTGTTTCTGAACTTCATCCAGCATTGATGGGTGTATGTGATTTAGCCGTTGAAAAAGCGGATATCGATCGTGCATCGTCAGTATGCGAATTGATATTTTTAGCCCTGCCGCATAAAACCGCGATGCAGAGTGCCAAAGGATTGTTAGAGCGGGGGAGAAAAGTCGTCGATCTCTCGGCTGATTATCGTCTTTCAGCAGAGAAGTATGAAGCATTTTACTGTGAACATGAAGATTTGGATAACCTCTCTCATGCGATCTATTCTATACCTGAACTGCATGGCAATATTGCCAAAGGCTCACGTCTTATCGCTAATCCCGGATGTCATGTTACGGCTTCACTCATGGCATTGGCTCCCTTTTTGGATCACATTGATTTGACGAGTCCTATTTTTATCGATTCTAAAACCGGTGTTTCGGGTGCGGGGAAATCACCCTCATCTGCCGTTCACTATGTCAGCGTTAATGATAATATCAACTGCTATAACATCATCAAACACCGTCATGCTACGGAGATAGAACAACACGCTTCAGCTTTATGTTCCGATGAAGTGAAAGTCACTTTTGTCCCTTCTCTTGTTCCTATGACACGGGGGATGCTTGCGTGTGTTTACGCGACATTGAAGAGTGATTGTGATCCTTTAGCACTTATAGAATCGTTTTATAAGAATAAATCTTTTGTCCGTGTTCGCACTGCACCTCCTCATACTAAGATGACATCAGGAACCAATTTCGCCGATGTGTATGCCACACGTCATGGCAATGCTTTGGTCGCCATGTGTGCGATTGATAATCTCATGCGAGGTGCCAGCTCACAGGCTTTGGTTAATGCCAATATCATGATGGGATTGGATGAAACCCTCGGAATTCCTGTAATTGCTTATGTCCCTTAATACACTTCAAAGCGGGGCAATTTTAATTGCCGATGCGCATAGTGCCCCATGGCGCACCCCTTTTATTGATTTTTTACGTGCGCTGGAGTCCGGAGAGGTTGTAACCTATCAGTTGATTTTGATGGGGGATATTTTAGACATGCTTTATGGACCGATACCACGCACCTATCTCTATAATAATGATGAAATTGATCTCCTCAATAGCCTCTCTTCTCGCATTGAAATCATCTATTTAGAGGGAAATCACGATTTTTTATTGGGTAATATTTTTCCGAAGATCCAAGTAATCCGCCGTGAAAATCAACCAATCATTATGATGCATGAGGGGAAGCGTATCGCACTTTCTCACGGCGATAGCGCTATGGGGTTGGGATATGAAGTTTATACGGCACTTATCCGTAACCGATTCATTTTAGCCTTACTCAGGAGCATTGATACGTTAGGTGAGGGATTTATCGTTACATGGTTGGAACAGCAGATGAAACGAAAAAATCATTGCCGTTCTATTGAAAATTTTAAAGAGTTAATCGTAAGAAGACTCAAACATTTTCAAAAAAATAGTTTTGAGGTATTGATTGAGGGACATTTTCATCAAAATCAGATGTTTGAATTTGATGAATTAACTTATATTAATATCGGTGCTTTTGCTTGCAATGAAAGATACTTTACTGTACAATCAAATCAAAATCAGCCGTTATTACACGAAGCAGTTTTTCGTAAGGAGCCCCGATGAAGGGACAAGGTGATATTTTAAAAGTCGGTTCCAATGAGATGGAGTTGGTCGATTTTCGTATATTTAAACGCGAAGGCGACGAAATATACGAGGGAATATACGGAGTAAACGTCTCGAAAGTACGTGAAATTATCCGTTTTCCAAAATTGACAGAGCTTCCGGGTACACCCGCTTTTATCGAAGGAATTTTTGATTTGCGCGGTGTGGTTATCCCTGTGGTAAACCTCGCAAAATGGATGGGAGTTGATGCTCCTGAAGAGATGGAAGCTGAATCTCGGGTGATTATTACTGAATTTAATAACATTCTAATTGGATTTGTTGTTCACGAAGCCAAGCGTATTCGTCGAATCAACTGGAAAGATATTGAACCGGCTTCATTTGTATCTTCTTCAGGAGGATTAGACGGTTCAAAAATCACCGGCGTAACACGTATTGAAGATGATGGTGTATTATTGATTTTGGATTTAGAGGGTGTCGTTCAAGAGCTTGGGCTCTATCAACCCTCTAGCGGAAAATTAGAAGAGGGGAAATACCGCTTTAGCGGGTATGTTCTTCTTCTCGATGACAGTGCTACCGCACGACGCATTATCAAAGAAGCGTTAGAACAAATGGGCTTTGATGTCATCGAAGCCACCGATGGGCAGCAAGGGCTTAAAATCCTCGAAGATCTCTACAGTGCATACGGTGATCAGATTGGGAATAAAGTACGTCTTATCGCATCTGATATCGAAATGCCATTGATGGATGGTTTCCATTTTGCTGCGAATGTCAAAGCAGACGAACGCTTCAAAATGATTCCGATTGTATTTAACTCCTCTATCAGTGATCATTTCAGCGAAATACGCGGAAAAGAAGCTGGTGGAGAAGCGTATTTGGTCAAATTTGATTCGAATTTATTTTACGATGAAGTAGCACGTGTTGTGCGTGCTCATATTCAATAGGGGTTAAGCAATGGATGAATTTCAAGAGATATTACAGGACTTTTTGATTGAGTCGTTTGAACTCATTGAGCAACTTGATCAAGATCTTGTCGAGTTAGAATCGCGCCCTGATGATTTGGAATTATTGAATCGTATTTTTAGGGTTGCACA
>NZ_JAQTYM010000058.1 GCF_028688295.1 Sulfuricurvum sp. | reverse complement strand
ACGGAAAAAACTTTCCTCGCATCACCAGTCTTCTTATTGTGGGTGAAGGAAACAATGGAAAAAGTTCGATCATTAGTCGATTTGCAGAACTGCATCCACCTTATGACTATAATATTGAACGTCCGGCAAATCTACCAAATGATTATTTCGATACCCATACCGGTGCAGGAATTCCGGTCGTACATGTCGATGCACCGAATGAGCCGAGCGAATCACGGCTTTATAGCCAAATTCTCTCCGAGCTTTCTGTCCCCTATAAAGAGACTGAAACCGTTGCACGAAAACAATACCTCGTACAATACTATTTGAAACTCCTCGAAGTTGAGATGCTGGTGATCGATGAAATACACAATATCCTGAGCGGTTCTATTGCCAGACAAAAGCAGATTTTAAATGCCATTAAGAGCCTCTCTAATGCGCTACAGATCCCGATCGTCCTTTCCGGCACCAAAGCTGCCCTTAGTGCTATAAATACCGATCCTCAGATCGAGAGTCGTTTTATGCCAATGTATCTTTCTAAATGGCAATTCGATGATGAGTTCGGAAGTCTTTTAGCAACTTATGCGAGTCGCCTTCCACTTAAAAATGAGTCAAAATTAACCGATGAAGCGGTGGCTGATGAAATTTTAGAGCTCAGTGACGGCTACATAGGCAATATGTTTGACTTGTTACGACAAGCTGCAAAGATTGCCATCGAAACAAAATCCGAACGTATCACTCTGGTCGAGATACGCGCATGTAATTATGTATCTCCACATCAACGCTCGAAAAACGCAATGCTCGAACAGTTATGATCAAAAAAGTCAAAAATCCGGCGGTTACTGCTTCGCGATTTTTGCTTATTCCTAAACCCCTCCCTGACGAGATCCTTAGCTCATGGCTTGCACGAACAGCATATGCCCATTTGACTCATCCCAAAACATTTATGAATATGCATTTCTCTACCGGAAAGTTCAATTGGAGACCCAATTTTGATGCATCAGTATCTGATGATGTGCTGCGTATTATTGAACGAAAAAGTACTCTTAGTTTTGAAACTATTTATCAGATGAGTCTCAAATCCTATGAGAGCTATCTCCAAGAATCGATCATACCTGATGGATTAAATACATTCATTGTGCCACAGCGATTCTGTCCAGTTTGTTTGAGAGAAGATCAATTCCCTTACTACCGAAAAAGCTGGAAAGTCCTTTTCACGACAGTGTGTTTCAGACATCATTGCTATCTTTATGATCACTGCCCTTCATGTGGCGCATTACTTAAACTCGCAAATATGTATCGTAATACTCTGCCGTTTGTGTTTTGTCACAAGTGTGGATTTGATTTACGAAAAGCACGAAAGCTGACAGTGCCGAAAACATTGGATTTAGCGTTTAAACGAATGCAGCGAATACGGTCAATTCTCAAAAGAGGCTATCTTGTCCTCAATAAAATCCCAATCTACTCATTTTTATTTTTTGAGGTCTTTGTACAGCTTGCTAAATTGATGCTCGCTTATAAAAAAAATGATTCAATAGATCATCAACCAAAGATCAAAAACTTTGCCAAAAGAACCCGTTTTACTAAAACCCAGCCTGTCATTCGTGAACTTAGTATTCCACAGCAATTTATTGTTTTATCGGCTATTATGGAATTATTTAGACACTATCCAAAAAAATTTGATCGCTTTCTAAAAGCTAATGCTCTCACTCATTGGCTGCTTACGAGAGATTTAAAAGAAATAGCATTTTGGTATGAAAATCTTTTGAATAAAGTGGCACCACAAACTTGTTTTACATCTGATTTATTGACATTACAAGAGATCCAAAATGCAGCCAAATGGCTAACCACCCAAGGGCTTATCCTCAATAAAATAATTTTGAAAAAACTATTTCAGTGTGACTTTTATCATAATAAGCTTGGTGCAAACATTGGCTTGAAGAAAAAAATAATCTAAAATCATTAGAGAGAACTAAACGAAAGTACAACTATCTTATAATAGGCATACAAAAGTAGTTTTTATTGTAAAACAACCTAGTTCATCTCCGCTACCCTCTTGTGCACCTTGAGAAAAAATGATACTATTAGAGGAAAAAAATTAGGTGTACACCGTGACAATAGCAATGCGACAGATAATTGATCAAAACGATGAGTTTGAAATTGCAAGTTGTGAAAAAAAATATTATAAAAAATGTCAAGTATATACTCCAGATAATATTATTAAAAAACTTTGGACCATGCTACATCAAGATAAAGAATACTATGAAAAAGTTCTTGATTTAGGTGCAGGCGATGGTAGATTTGCAAAGTTTGGAAACTATGGCGAATATATTGGTATTGAAATTGACAAAGATACTACAAACATAGATTTACCAAACAATGCTTCAATAAGAAAACAATGTGCCTTCTCATTAAAAGAAAAAGATTTTGATCTTTGTATTGGAAATCCCCCTTATGTAAGACATCAAGAATTAGAGTCTTCATGGAAAAAGAAATATGCTTCCATGATATCCAATAAGCTAGATGAAGAATTTACTCAATCATCAAATATCTTTGTATACTTTTTGGCTCAAGCACTTTTAAAAACGAAAAAAGATGGGAAAGTCGCCTTAATTATTCCGTTTGAATGGGCAACAAGACCTAGTTCTAGAAGTATCAGAAACTATATAAATAGAAATGAATGGTCTGTACATGTATATAGATTTACCGATGATGTATTTTCAAAAGTCTTGACCACAGCATCAATTACAATCATTGATAAATCTGACAAAACGAATAGTTGGAATTATTATGAGATTGACCCTTTATTTAACATAACAAAAACCATGGAGCCCACTGGCACTGAAAAAAAGATACTTCCATATAATCCAAGAGAGGATGGGCTCTATTCTCAACGGGGCTTAAGCCCAGGTAGTCAAAAAGTATTCTGCTTAACAGAAGAAGAAAGAAAAAAGCACAACTTGGAGATTGGAATAGATGTCTTACCTTGCCTAGTTAGCTTGAAGCCATTATCTAAAGAAAATAAAGTACTTACAAAAAATTTATTCCAAAAACTATATGTCGATAATAATCAACGTTGTTGGCTTGTTAATTCTCAAACTTTTGCAATATCAAACAATCTAAAACAATATTTCGATACTATCCCTTATGAAGACAGAAATACTTGGACGTGCAACAATAGAGATGTCTGGTGGAAATATCATAGTGTTAAAGCACCTACTTTTTTATATGCTTCAGCATTTACGGAATATGGCCCAAAAATTGTAATAAATAGAATGAATGCTATTTCTGTAAATTCTGCACCTGGAATATATGCAAATAGTAAAGTTAATTTATATAAGCTCTTAGATTACATTAAAGCTTACGATTTCGAGTCTCGGATTGTAAACCATTCTGGAAAATTAAAAAGAATAGAGATCAACCAAATGAACAGTGTACTTCAAGAATATATTAAAGAAAGTCAGTTCCAATGAGAAAAGCTCCTCAAAACAACCTAAATTATGATGAGAACAAGGATGAAGAAGGCTATTTTACTTTTTCTACAGATAGTGCTTTATTGAGTGAACTTGGAGAAAGACTAGTAGCTGACCCAAGTGTGGCACTAACTGAATTAATTAAAAATACATATGATGCGGATTCTGCTGTATGTACAATCATGATAAACCAGAATGAAATACTCATCGAAGATTTTGGCACTGGTATGAGCAATAATGACTTTGCAAGCAAATGGATGCGAATTGCAACTAGCAATAAGCAAGCTCATGTTTATTCTAAACAATACAAGAGATTAATGACTGGTTCTAAAGGAATTGGAAGATTTTCTGCAAGATTTTTAGGCAATATCTTAGAAGTAGAATCCATAACCAAACAAAAAGATGGTTATTTTAAACTTGAAGTTGCATTTGATTGGAATCAAATTGATCAAACAAGAGATATTAAAGAAATAGAAATAGGATATAAATATTTTAAAATTGATAATCCCATCAATATAAAAACAGGTACAAAACTGACGATCAAGGGTTTAAAATATTCTCGTGAAGATTTAAATAGTAAAAGTATTAAAACGGATATTTTAAAAGTTGTCTCGCCTCACCTTTCTCTCATTCCAAAAGACAAATACTTTACTGAAAATACGGCTAAAGAAAAACTTTCGGATCCAGGGTTTGAAGTCACTATTATTGGGATGGAAGATGATGATGAAATACAAGATTTATCAAAAGAAGTTTTAGATTTTTATGAAGTCAGAGCGACCATCTCAATTAATGAAAATGCAATTGAGGTTGAAGTATTTAATTGGAGTATTGACAAGGGTTACCAAAATACTCGGATATATAAAGATACATTCCCTTTTAAAAACAGTATCGGTTCCAAGGTATATGCTGACATAAGATATTTCCCTAGAAGAAAAGATATGTTTTCTGGGCTTAATGTAAATGGTGTAAAAGCTTACCAATGGGTGAAAGATAATTGTGGTGTATCTATCTTTGATAAAATGTTTCGTATTGTCCCATATGGGAATGAAGAAGATGATTGGCTCTATCTTGATGCCGATAATGCAAGAAGTAGAAGGGATTGGCGAAGTGACCTTACATTAAAATATTTTCAAATTCCTGATGACATTAAAAGTTCTACTAAACATACACCGGCTTTATATTTACCGACTACAAGACAGATAATTGGTGCCGTATTCGTTAAAACAGATTCTACCAATCCTAGTCATGACATTTTAAGCCAATCAATGGATCGATCGGGATTTCTTGATAATACTGGATTTAAAGACTTGGTGACTGGAATCAGATTTGGCTTAGAGTTAATTGCAATTTTTGACAAAGAAGAGCAGCTTAAACGTGAAGCATATGAGATTGAACAACATAAGAAACAAGTAAGAAATGAAATAACTCATGTTATTCATGAAATCAATGCATCTAACACCTTAACCAAAGAAGACAAAAATAGAATCATTAAAAGTTACCAGCATTTTTCAGACAATATTAATGAGATTGAAGAGTATGAGAGAAAAGCTAAAGAGAATATTGAAGTTATGGGTTTGCTAGGCACAGTAGCAGGATTTATGACACACGAATATGAAAGTACAATTTTTGATTTACAAAGAGCTGTAGATTTAATAAATTCATATAAAGATGTACCAAAAGAATTACAAGAAATCGCAAAAAGCTTACAAAATTCAATAAATAAATTCAACGGCTATATCAGTTATACAAACTTATTTATCAGAAATATCAATTCAAATTCAGTACAATTGATCCCGTTCAAAGTTAAGGCAGCCATTAAATATGTAATTAGTACATTTAAAGACTTTAGAAAAGAACGTGATATTGATGTGGATATAACAAATATTGATGAAGATCTTTGGTCACCACCTATGCAAGTATCTATTTTTCATGGAATAATCCACAATTTATATACTAATGCTTTAAAAGCTTTAATCTCTTCTGATAATAACAATAAGCAAATTAAAATCAGTGCGTTTAATACGGACAAATGGCTTATAATCAATGTTAGTGATAATGGACATGGAATTCCAGAAGGAATTCAAAATAGAATATGGGACCCATTATTTACCACAACATCAACTAAGAACAACCCTATTGGTAGTGGTATGGGGTTAGGCCTTCCGTTATTAAAAAAAGTGGTTGAAGCACTAAAAGGTAAAATCTTAATTTCAAAATCTGAAGAAGGTTTCAACACAACATTTACTGTGATGCTACCAATTAAAAAGGACAACAATGGATAAGATACTACTAATTGAAGATACTCTTGAAGAACGTAAAAAGTTAGAATCGGCCATTAATGATGCTATAAAATCATATGGCTTACATGAAGTCTTAGAGCTAGAGGTGTTGCAAAATACAAATGAAGACCTTAATTTCATGTTCCCAGACAACAGCGTAAAAGACACTCAGGCACTAGAAGACAGATTATCAACTTATTTAAACAGCAGAAAAGATATTAAACTGTTAGTTATCGATCATGACTTATCTGGATTCAAAAACGATAAATTATCTGAACCTGTTATTTCTATCGCAAGTCATTCTTCAAGCATCCCATTAATACGATATGCCAGAATCAATAGAAAAAGTGTAGATACTTTAGCAGATGCTATAGATGCGGGTTCAGAGTTTTCAATCAAAATCGATACAAAAAACCCAACAGAAGCAGCAAAAAAAATTATTAATGCATATGATGGGTTTTCTAAAATTAAAAATGCCATTGAGATACTTGATGACACACAAAGATCTAAAGGACCATCAAGTATTATTGCCAATATCACCAACGCAAAAACTCAAGAAGACAATTTTTGGATGTATGTATCTGGAGCTAGTTTATTAAAAGAGTTAGTTGAATTAAACGAAGTGATGATTGCACAATCTTTAAATGATGAACAAAAAAACAAGTTAGTCATTGATCGCTTATCATACATTATAGGTTATTGGTTTTACAACATTATATTGACATTTCCAGGTGTCATATTAAATAAAATCGCAACAAGCTCTTATTTGCATATTACACAACAAGATTTAGAACAAAATCAACAATTCTTTGAACCAGCCAAATACAATGGACCATTTTCTTTAACAGATGAATATTGGTGGAAAGAAAAGCTTGATGAGATTTTAGATCAAGAAGAGGTAGACACTGGATTTGATTTATTAGCAAAAAATGGTATTCATGTTGAAAAACAAGAAGGAGGATATTATTGCATAATGACGCAACAAGCTATCAGTTTCGAAGATTCTAGATCCTTATCTTGGTTGCCTAATGGTGCGATCTTATCTAAGGTAGATAAAAATTTATATGATCAGTACGCTCCATTTTTTGGAGAGTACTGATGCATAAAAAATATCAAACAGCTATAAATAAGCTTTCTTCCATCCTTGAAGGCAAAGGAATCTTTACAAAAATAGATCCAAATTATTTATCAAATACATGTCGGGGAACAATATGTCTCTATATAGAATCAAAAACTTTTACAATGAGAAGCGACAAAAATCTAAAACTTTATATATATGGAACTTTAACATACTCTTCTGATTCAAAGCTAGAAAAATATGGAACAAAAATGGTCTTAGCTAAAAAAAATACGAGTGATGAAACTGAACAAGTAATACATTCTTTACATTTTGATGGTGATGTGAATGAAGTAAAAACAGATCATCCAATTTTTCATATGCAATTTGACAATACTCTGATTCATGACATTTCTTCTAAAGATTCTAATTATTTTCAAATCAGTCCATGGCCTGAAAGTAGACTTATACGGATTCCAACACCACAGATGGATGTATTGACCTGCTTATACTATTATTTACAGACAATGGATCAAACAAATCAATATAAACTACCTCGTACCTATTTGGAAGATATAAAAAAAACATTTGGAATCATATCTGTGACACATGGTTTTACCGAAGAAATTTCAAAAGTAATGTTTCCTCAAATGATATTTCCATCACAGTAAGCCAATAACCCCATTCGTAACTGCAATTCTTCCATTTAACTCTGCCTCATAAACTCGATCCCCAAACTTCACTACCGCTTCTTCATACGTTGGTCGCGTAGCGCAGAACAACATAAATGGATCACTTTTATCAATCTCAGAATTTACCATCCCGAATTTTCCCACAAAAGTATCGATGTCATAAATAGCTTCAGCTTTTCCACTAGCCAACAATCTATTTGTACCTTCGCTCTCACCGATCCGATGCGGTAGAACATAAATTTTCTTACCCATCTCCAGTGCGAATTCGACACTTCGCATACTCCCACTGTCAATATCAGCCTGCGTAACGATCAAAACGTCGCCCAGAGCTACAACTACCTCATTTCGCACCACAAAACTCCAGTTTGTAGCTTGAAACCCCGGATCAAACTGACTTATTGTAAGACCACTATTCTCTATGTTTTCCAATAACGATTTATTGACTGCTGGATAGCGTAAATCAACCCCACAAGGTAAAACTGCGATCGTACTATCACTTCCCGCTCCTCGATGAGCTATTGCATCTACACCCATTGCTCCGCCGCTGACAATGCACACTCCAATCCTCGATAATTCACTTGCTAAACGATGTGTCATCTGTTGAGCATATTGATTTGGCTTCCGACTGCCGATTATGGATACTTTTCGTCGGGTTAACAAATCAAGATTGCCTTTGTAATACAATTTTTCTGGATATTTTTTCATCGAATCAAGTGCGGAGATATGCTCCTCAATTGTATGCATCAACGACCCCTATAGAGTATTTTTAAAGAGTATACCTATGTTCAATAAATGTCGTAATTTTATGTCAAATTGTCAATTTATATTAAAAAAGTTCGAAGTTCATTCTTGAAATTTGTGAAAATATGAATATACTACAATATCTACTATTCTCTACGAATTTAAGGACAACATATGATGAGCTCAAACTCAATACTCTATTATCCCTCGATAGAATTCCGCGATGAGAACTGGTTAAAAGCAGCATTATTAATTTGGGACAATGTGTATCGAATAGTACCTTATGCCTATATTCCGAATGATAGCGATGAAATAAAATTTGCTATAGATCAAGGCAGAATTAAAAATGTTACGTTAGAAGAAAAAGACCTATCTAGGACTTTTGACAAATATAACAACTTTATTGAGAATCTGAGTTTTATTCCTGATGGCCTAGAAAATTCTGATGGTACAACTAAAATACATAGGGATAAAATAGATAGCCGACTATATCCAGTTTTAGAATCTCTCGCAAAAAAATTTGATGATCAGTGGATTGAAATGTCTTCTGCATCTGCACGCGGCTACATGATGTATTTATCCCAAATAGTTGCAGAAAATAGAAGATTTGCCAGAGCTACCGATAATGCTGATTCATGGATAATGTCTGTATACATGAATGAGAATGGAAACTTTTCAGAATTTGTCTATGATCAAGGTGCAGAAGGACAATATGCAAGTGTAGAAATTTTAGATTTAATTCCAGTACGTGATATCAACCGAATGAGTATACAAGATGTGGTAAATAAAACAATGTCCCTATCTGATGAACGAAATGAATTCAGGTTAATTGTAAATAATTTCTTGAATGAGTTAACAGGATGCTCAACTGAAGATGGCACCTATGAAATGGTCGAAAAATACAAAGATGAATTAAGACGAGTAAAGCAACAATTTAAACAAAGTACATCTTTCAGTGGAGATGAGTTTATCAGGTCATCAATTGCGGTCGGTGTTCCAACAGCACTTACGACATTTAGTACAATATATGGGATGAGTCAATCAGTTACTGCACCAGCAATTTTTAATTCAATTGCAGTAGGTTTTGTAGCTGCAATGGCTGATTATTCCAGAGTGAAAAAAAACAATAGAGGTCCTCAACTTGGGGCTTTTTTGATGGATCTGGAAAGAGGCCCGAAACTGAATCATAACTATAATTATATTATGGATCAATTCATTAATGACTAGTAGATAAAGTATAGTAAATCAATTTCAACAACGATTATAACAATACCTCCCAGCATTACTTTTCCCCCTAATAAGAGGGAAGTGAGCATAGATTATATCGATGGCTGGAAATAAAATACCCTATTAATCCTCGTCATCATCATAGGAGTCTTGAAGTTCAGGATCCATTTCGTGAAGATATGAGCCGGCACCTTGTATATATTGCTCAATCTCTTGAAATCTTGGATCATCTTCAGTGATACTAATGAATACTTTTCCATATTCACTGCCATCTCCAAGATCAACTTCTGTCATATCGCTTGTATCTTCATAATCTGACTCTCCTTCAGAAAGGCTATTGGCAATATCTGAGTCATATAGTTCTTCAATTGTTCCATTTTCACTGCACAAAACATCTATTGTATTGTACTTTTCATCTTGATTAACTGTTACAATTTTTATTGAATTCATGGTTTTCTCCTGCTTCCATATTGATCATCTTTTTCTTCATGATCAGTGAAGTTTTTAGAAATTAAACTGAACTGATTTTATTCAGCATCAGTACAATCACTCTACTTTTGACAATTTCTACATATATTAATGACTAAAGCGTGCAGATACGTTGCACTAACTATCTAATAGGCGTGCATTTCGCACAATATAAGGTATAAAGGAGGTTATATAGGTCTTTTCCATGACCATCAGCTACCAAAAATGGTTTGCATTAAAATTATAAAATAATTAGCTGAAAGATTTTTTAAAGAACATTAACAGAGAGGATTTTTTTATCGATTTAGTATACAAATTATCTAATGATTCATTTAATAAAGTATTAACCAAAACGTTAAATATCTGAACCCCTATATTTTTCTTTATAAGCTAGAATAACTCCATCATGAAGATGGAAAATTCTGCCATCTTGATCAGCAGCAATATTTGGTAGCAGTGACTAGGGCACTTACATAGCAAAGATTTTTTAAGCATAAGACAAAATCATTTAAAGATATTTTGTCCATTTTATCGTACGCGGGACTAAATATGATATTTTATATCTCCATGCGGATAAAATAAAGCGCCATCTAAGCGCTTCTACCCAAACAAAATACATCAATAAAATCATCAGAATAAAACCTAGATAATTTAATATGTGCTATAGTTTCAGTTTACTAAATATTATTTAGTGTATATGCGTGAAGGTTTGTGATGTGTGATTATAAAGATAAACGGCTTGACCGTAGTGGAATAGAGAATGTAATTGCCGGCACAGGTGTTTTGTACACTATAGAAGAGAAGTCAGCCGGACAAAAAAACTATCATATAACCCAAGGTGATAAAACCTGTATATTGACTGTTTACTTAAAAGGAGATGGTAGAACTACACTTACTCCAGCCGGTAAAGACAAAGAGATCGCAATGCCGATTTGTAATGCCATTATCGAGAAGACGTCTTTCTTACCCTTAAAAGATGTAAATTTTTCTATCCTTTTACCCCAAGAAGACTTTGATAAGTTGCTAACGGCAATAAAGTCTGAACATGCTGAGGATATTAATGAAAAAGAGATTAGCGGGGGAACACAGTACCAGTTTAGGAAGGATAAAGAGGGTACCTTTACGTTCAAATACTTTACTCGGAGCAAGAAGTTGCAACTCCAAGGCAAAGTGCTTTCATTTTTCACGTTTCTCTCTAAGGAACTGGAAAATCTTGGACATGATGTTTTAGGCAAAGTCATAGATGATTATGAAGAGATCAAATCTGCTCCGGTAGATGATCTTTTGGCGGTGCACCTTCCAACATTGCATGGGAAGTTATCATTAATAGTCAAGACCATTATTACCCCGTCGTTGAAACTTATTAAAGTAAATTTTGATTTTCCCGATCATTCCATTATGCTAACACCAGCTTTTAGAGTAATGGAACATGTCATGATTACTATCCTTGAAGAGAACGGATATCCATATAACGAGAAAACTGGGTTTAATATGTTCGGACATAATGCACCTAAACATATGTATCAACTTAGATTAAACGATAGTGCACCAATTGCATCGGAAACTAAAAATAAACTGGATAAATGCTATACTTTCTACAATGAACATAGACATGGTCTATCACACTTAGGCCTAGACACAACTGAGGCTCGTGTGATACAAGACCGTAATAAAGCCATAGACTTACTATTGGAGTCTTTAGGATTAATGGAGGACTTAAGCGATGCATTTCCATCGTAAGGGTGAGTTTTACTATACTATTCTCAAAAAGCATATATATTTGATTGCTTCTTCTTACAATGCGTCATTACGTAATGATGAAATGCTTGTTGAGGCATTAAAAAAGCTTGGATATGAGGGTTATGTCACTGTCGATATGCTTTTACGCAATGGGAACGAAGACAACCGCTTCTTGGAGGTGTTTTTTGACGGGCAGCATTTCAAGACAAGGAATGCGACGATCTTAGAAGACAAGAGTAAGATAGTAGCTATTGAAAAGAATTTTTATAAAATGCACACTGAGCTCGTAGAGAACTCTATTTTATCAATGAGTGAGAAGAGTACCCTGCTCTCTGGAGAGAGCCTCTTAAATGCTTGTTAACCCTACAGAATCTCTTTTACAAAGTCATAATTAAATTCCGTATACGATTTTTCCTGCGATGAGATCGCAAACAGAGCCATTCTGTCAGCCAATTCATTTCCCTCATCCCCAGCGTGTCCTTTGACGTGCTTTATGACTACAAACTCTTTTATTTCATCATAAAGCGCGTGTGTAACCTGTATCTTCTCAAGATTCTTGATATCTCCACCCTTTTTTGTCCAGTTATTCTTCTTCCAAGTATAAGCCCATTTGCTAATACAGTCGATGCTATATTGTGAATCAGAATAAATAGTGATTTTCGGAAAGTTGTCCTTCTCTACGGCTGCGATCTTGAGAGCTTTTTGTAATGCGTTGAGTTCTGCAGTGTTATTCGTTCCTAAAATGTGAAATTCACCATAAAGAAGAGTAGGTTTCTTTCCTGGATAATAAATAGCAATACCGCTCCCTGCTTCCCCCGGGTTATTAGAGCAGGCTCCATCACAATAGATAGATAAGGAATTCATATTGGTATCGTCAGTAAATTTTTCACTTTCTTCTACGCGCTGCAAGTTTGCACTACCTTTCATAAGTTGATAATTTAAAAGTATCTGGTTTTGATTCTCTTCAGAAAAATCCCCACGAAGTAAAATAAGCTGTTCTCGAATTTCATCACTAATCTTTTGATTAAGAACATGAGATGTCCATGTCGAGTTAAGAGGAAAGGAGAGATCTAAAAGCTCTGCTTGAGCCTTGTTGAGCGAGAAGTTAAAAAGTATGTCTTCCATAAATGATTCATCTATAATCAAAATTATACTCCTAGCCTGCTAATTGATATCAGAATTTTACCATACTATGAAACTGTACAGATTAGAGGATTACCCTAAACATTTGTAATGAACTGAATATTGAAAAACCCGCCATATGAATTTGAAAAAAAGCATAATAAATCGATTGACAAGAAGGTGTTATTAGCTGGCTGACTTTTTGTCTACCATAGGGGATCATTCCAAAATTAAAAAATGAAATTTTAGTGATTCTAAATTTCTTAACAGAGAGAGGCTCTGCAATTGGCTATCTATTGAGAGATGAAATTTTATAAACAAACGTTCATGCAAATCATAGGTGGAGAGTAGCCTCCAATTGTTCTCAAGTGATTTTTACTTGTTTTAATGAAACTATCTCTTTTTCTGTGTATCAGTTACGATTGATCAATTTTTTGATTAATTACATTTACATGCTTACTTATTGATTCATGAATAACTTTCATCTCATCTATAGAATCACGCATTCCTTTAATACCTAAGCGAATAGTATTCACTCCTTTTTGTCCATCTATATTGAGTAAATTCCCTTGTTTGGTAGCATTTATAAAATCTAAGTACAAGCTATTAAATGTTGGTTGAATGCCATCAATAAATTTTCTGTTTAATTGTTCATATAGCCCAAAGGACTCTTTGACATCAACAACGATCTCTTTCTTATAATATATATCATAAACTTCTGCCTCTTCTAAGAGTTCGGCATACGTTTCATGAATTTTAGCAATATTTGATGCGGAAGAAGCAAGGCTCGTCTGCATGGCCCCCATGGAAATTTTGAAACTTTCAAATTCTTCAGTAGTCAGATTCCCTTGATCTGATTTCTCAACTATCTTCAATAGTCCTTCTAAATTATCAATCGCAAAAGAATATTCATTAATCTGATTAGCCGTATTATTCAATATCATTTGCATGTTTTTATTTATTTTATACTTTTGTGACACATGTCGTAACGCATCTTCTCGCTTTTGGGTGTCTTCAATATTAGTAAGTTTATTATTTATAAAAAGGGTTGCGACAGCAATTATAATAGCTGTTACAATAGGGAAATAGAGTTTTTCTAATAACCATTGAAAATTTTGCTTTTTACTGTGCTTATTCTCAAAATATCTATCATAAATGACAACAATTTCTTCTCGATAATTAGAAAGTAAAGTTTCAATTTCGTTAAAAAAGACAACAATATTGGCAATAAAACTACTGGCCGTATTATCTTGTCCTTGATGAAGCAATTGACTAATAATGATTATTTCA
This sequence comes from Sulfuricurvum sp., assembly GCF_028688295.1. Classification (GTDB taxonomy): domain Bacteria; phylum Campylobacterota; class Campylobacteria; order Campylobacterales; family Sulfurimonadaceae; genus Sulfuricurvum. The sequence goes on along the minus strand of NZ_JAQTYM010000058.1, from coordinate 599 downwards.
TTACGCTTGTTGCCACAAATATCATCAATATAGTTAATGATATATTCTTTTTTTTCGCCATCATCGATCATTTTGATAAGCTCATGGAGCTTAACTTTTGTACTTGTCAGAATTTCTTGCACTTTTTTAATTCCATATAGAGTTGAGTCTGAGCTATTGTCAAATGCCTGAAAATTAAAATTTGATAATTCATGTTCATAGCTTGTAATTAATTTTTTTAATTGACTTTGAACTGTTTGTATTGACTCCATCACCATCCTTCTTTTTAAAATGACTTTTAATATGTAAAAGTTGCAAGAATTTCAAAAAATCTATATGAATAACATGGTAATAAAATATTCATATGTTTTCGATTATATACTCGTTTAAAATTCTGATGCGTATGCCCAAACACTAAATTGTGCATTGAGCTGTTATCAAGATACTCCCATCAAAGCACTAAAAGGCACGATAGTCTTTGAGCGATTCATGATTGGCACTGGAATGCCGATCAATCTGATCGAGTGCAGGTTGATAGTTGTATATGGCTTTGAACCGCTCCCACTAGAATAGTGTAGAGATATGTGTCATCATAAAATTTATAAATTATTTTAATAGGC
>NZ_JAQTYM010000123.1 GCF_028688295.1 Sulfuricurvum sp. | reverse complement strand
GGGATACAGCTAACCGCAACGCGCAATCCCGCCTAAAACTGAGTTTCTCTTTTCAACTACAGCAACTGCACCGTGCGGTTCATTAACGCGGCATCGATCTTTCCTGTCGTAATGATCTGCTGCAAGAAAAATGCCCATAACTTTGCTCGGGCGTCGACAGAAAAATCGCGGCCGCTCTCGTCTGCCAAGCTATCCAAGAACACCAAAATCGGCCGAATTGATTCAACGTTGACACCCCTCATATCCCGAGAAATCGCCCCATCACCAGCAATGATGTAGTCGACATCCACCCTCTCGAATATGGCAGCCAGATACTGCAGATCTGGCACACGCAGCTCTTGCTCGTAATTAGCCTGAGATGCACGGGAGACACCTGCAACCTTAGCAAACTCCGCCTGAGTCAGCCCAGTTCGCGTGCGCTCCTGCTTGAGACGCGAACCGAAACCTTGAGCGCGAGAGCTCGAATCTTGTGAAGACAAAACAGTTTTCCTTGACTCGGTATACGTCATTTGTTAGCATTTCAACCAGTTTCATGATCAGCATTTTACGAACGTAGCTTCAACACCACTCTCCGCTTTGACTCTGAATGATGCTATCAAGAGTGATGCATTTGACGATTCAAATCAATGGACTCACTTCAAAACTGAACGGTCTCCTGGCCCTCATCGAATACAGTGAATCACACTTTCGACCGACTCTGATCTGCATAGAGAGATCGTAGATATTCACCAGAACCCTACGAATCCGACCCTTTGCCGTTGAAACCAATGTTCAGACAATCGGCGTATTAGCTCGACCCGCCCATCAACAACGATTAGGCAACTGTGTCTATCTCTATCCAGCACATGTTCCTGACTCACTTCAATTACTCTGACTCAAAGCCCGAATAGCTAATCTTCCGTTAAATAAATACGCAGAACGTCATTCCTCAAGCGAGGGGAAAAAGCAACGGCTGAAACGCAGAGTAACTGTCATTTAGAGACAAGATGATGACCTCACGCAAACCCAAACTTGCGCGAAAACAAGTCTTACCCACTCTCGTGATTACCCAAGTCTGTAGCGAAGACGATCCGGGAGCTTCCATAATAAACGTTAACGGCCACAGCTATCCAGTTCGGCAACTCTATGTCGCACAAAATGGCAAACGTTCCGACGGAAGGCCCGCATGGTCCCCATTCCGCTTCAACTTGTTTCCCCTGGTGCTCTCTGCCGACGGCTCACCATGGCCCGAAGCTAACTTGTTCATCCTCAAATCCTTGGAAAACAGTCCAGCGCCGGACATGAGGACTTTTGACGCGCGTGCGTTGGACTTGGCGGATTTCCGGAGGTTTCTAGAGTCCGAAAACATTGATTGGCTCCGTTTTAGCGCGTCCAAACTACTACGCCCAACCTATCGCTATCGCGGGAATTTGAACTTTGCCTTACGTGCTGGAGAAGTGAGTCCAAAAACTGTGAATAGAAGAATGGGCACAGTAGTCAGTTTCTATCGCTGGCTAATTAGAGAGCAGCTGTGGAAACCAGACCATCCTCCTTGGATAGATAAAGACATTTTCATCACATCCAAGGATCAACACGGGTTCAGTGTCAGCAAAACGGTTAAATCCACTGACTTGGCTGTACACGTCCCGAATCAACATGATCCATACAGTGAGCACATCCTCGATGGAGGCTTACTACGGCCGCTTCCAATCAATGAACAAGAATGGTTGATAGATGCTCTAGTCGCCGCAGCAAACCCGGAAATGACATTGATTCATCTGATCGGATTACTTACCGGAGCACGCATGCAAACCATCTGCACCATGAAGGCACGGCATGTGCAGATACAGGTTGAGGATGAACAGACGAGTCATGTCCGTCTATCCATTGGCCCTGGAACGGGTATCGACTCAAAGGGCGGAAAGCGAATGGTGTTGCACATACCCGTATGGCTCTACCAATCGCTGTATGTGTATTCAAAGAGCGAACGGGCTGAGCGTCGAAGAGCGAAATCAAGTCAAAGCGATGAGAATCAATACCTATTCCTCACCAAACACGGCCGCCCTTACTATGCCGACCACGAAGAGCGTCAAGCCTTTAACCCGAATAGCACTAAACGATACGATCTTGATGGCGGTGCGATTGGCACATTCATTCGCACCATCATTCGCCCTCACATTCAGTTAAAGCACGGCATGAACAAGTTCAGTTTCCGATTTCATGATACGCGAGCCACTTTTGGTATGAACTTGACTGACTTCTACCTAATCAAGGTTGAAAAGGGGGAAATGACCTTAGGGGCTGTGCGTGAATTCGTAAAGACGCGAATGGGCCACAAAAGCGCGGCCACGACCGATCTTTACCTTGACTACCGAAAGAGCCTCAAATTTGTTCGGGCAGTGATTGAAGAACACGAAATCCACCTAAAAGGGCTTTGTGACCGGGCCATGCAAAATCTCAAATGAACGCCATGATTAAACGGTCAGCGACGGTCATTAAACTACCTATAGACCACGAATCCTTGATCAATTCCCCCGAGAATATCATTCTGGATTTTGGCCAGAAAGGCACCCTTGACATAGGCGCCCTATGCTACCTAACTCGCGACAACAAATTCAATCGATGCAAACGCTACATAACGAGACCTGTCGACTTGAATTCATATTGCGAAGAGAGAGCCCATCATATTCAGAAGCTAATCCTCGACACATCTAAATCAATTCAATTCAGCGAGACCAGTACTTCAAAAGCGCATTATCAAATCCAAGCAGGACTAATCCCATTCATCAACTGGATAGACGAGCACGGGCATCACAAATCGTTTTATTCCGAAGCATCAGCCAGGCCTGTTTTTAGGGAATACAATCTTTTTGTTCTTCGCAGAATATCGAAGGGCGAAATAAATTCGACCACAGCATCAGCGCAAATCCGATCTTTGCTATCTATTCTTAATCAACATCTAAATATAGAAAACCTACACGAAGGAGTCAATATTCCCAGAAAAAAAATTAGCGAAACAAATACAACAGAACCAGTCGAAGAAGCTTCGCAAGCAAGATTTCTCAGCCTATGCAAAACATTATTCGATGGACTTAGTAATTTTGTTATCAACAACCACCCATACCCTTTCGCACTTCATCCCCCCAAGCACCTCGCCGTCGACAACCACACCATGTGGATACGTCCAAAAAGCAAATGGCTTGCGTACACTCCCTCTAAAAAACAAACCGGCGATGAACTTTTCTCGTATTACTTTCCCGAAACGCCTATTCACCTGGACGGAGATACTTTAGACACGCTCTTCAGTGCATTAAAAAACAAACTTAAAAAAGAAGAAAAAAACTTAAAACAAGCCAACGCAAACAGGAACAGCCATCACAGACGTCGCATGGCAAAAATTGCGCACGACGCATTCTTCCAACTATTCCTCGCGCACACAGGAGTCAATCTCACTCAAGCATCCCAATTATGGTGGGAAGGGGACTACTCCCTTGAAATGGATCGACAGGGATTTCGCACAATAAAATGGCGCGCAAGAGGACTAGTTCAATCTTTTGAAATTCAATCCATTTTCACCAAAGACTTTAAAGCGTTCTTAG
>NZ_JAQTYM010000122.1 GCF_028688295.1 Sulfuricurvum sp. | reverse complement strand
TAGCACCTATGGTTCTCCCTGATGTAGCAAATGAGAATGAATCGCGTGCCGAGTATTTTTTAGAAGCAAGAGTCAGTGAAAATTCTCCAATGCAGGGAAAAACGATTTACGAAAACGGTCTGCGTAATCTCGAACACCTCTTTTTGGCAGAGATTATCCGCTCTGATCGCTTGATATCACCGGTATCTCCTGATACGCTCATCGAAGCTGGAGATGTATTGGTGTTTGCAGGTGATGTTGTCCATGTCGATACGTTGCGCCGTTTTTCAGGTCTGGAACTTTATAAGGATAAAGCCAATCTTACCGAAAGCAATCTGGTAGAAGCGATCATATCGCACGATTCGACCCTTTTGGGGCAAACGATCAAAGAGGCTGATTTCCGGGCAAAATTCGATGCGGCAGTTGTTGCCCTGAGACGCGGAGATGAGAAACTATCGGGAAAAATGGCTCATCAGATACTTCATGCGGGGGACAGTCTCGTTTTGGCAGTAGGGAATGATTTTCACCGACGTAGCAACCTGAAAAAGAATTTTTACATTGTTTCGGATATTGAAGCTGTCAATCATCTCTCCTCTAAGCATGGATGGATCGCAATGGTGGCATTCGCGCTCGTTATTGCGGCATCGGCGCTGGGGATATTGAGTTTGTTAAAGGGATTGTTACTGCTAATGGGACTTTATCTCTTTTTCGGATTTATCGGGGTTATGGAGATAAAACGGATGTTTCCTTTTGATCTGTTGATCATCATCGGTTCATCGCTCGGAATTGCGGTGGTTCTTCAAAATAGCGGTGCTGCTGCTGATCTGGCAGCTGTTTTAAACCTCTTTTTTTCCGATTATGGGGCGTATGGTACGTTTATCGGTGTATTCTTTCTAACACTTATTATGACAGAGTTTATGACTAACAATGCCGCCGCCGCGCTTGTATTTCCGATCGCACTTGCTACTGCTGAGAGCATGGGGGTGAGTCCGTGGCCATTTATCATGGCAGTAGCTTACGGAGCGAGTGCCAGTTTTTTGAGTCCGTTTGGATATCAGACCAATCTAATGGTCTTTAGTGTGGGGGGATATTCTCTCAAAGATTTTTTCAAAATAGGAGTGCCGGTATCGATAGTTTATTCGGCAGTGGCGATCATAATGATCCCTTTAGTTTTTCCGTTTTAAGGAGTAAAGTGTATGAACAGTAATATTGTTTGGCATGATCAGCATGTCACGAAAAGTGCGCGAGTTTCGAAAGGTCTGCATAAGCCGTGTATATTGTGGGTTACAGGACTGAGTGGTTCCGGTAAATCAACGATTTCCAATGCGGTAGAGAGTGCGTTATTTGAGATAGGGTGTCGTACCTTTCTACTCGATGGGGATAACGTCCGGCACGGTCTTAATAAGGATTTAGGATTTGGAGAGGATGATCGGATTGAAAATATCCGCCGTATCGGAGAGGTAAGTAAGCTTTTTGTTGATGCTGGGCTGATTGTTCTAAGTGCTTTTATATCGCCGTTTTGTTCCGATCGTCAGATTGTGAGAGATCTGGTAGAGGAGGGGGAATTTATTGAAATTTTCATTGATACCCCCCTCGAAGTATGTGAAGCGCGTGATCCAAAAGGGCTTTATGTTAAAGCACGTGCGGGAGAGATTGCTTCATTTACAGGGATATCGTCTCCGTATGAGGCTCCTCAGAACCCTGAAATACATATTAAAACGACCCAATGTTCTATTGACGAATCGGTCGGGATTATCATCGGATATTTAAAAGAAAGAGGGTACCTGAATGTTTGAGCAGATTAATATTAAAGAGATTGTTGAGATTGCTCGTAAAGCGGGTGAAGTGATCATGGACATTTACCGAAAAGATTTCAGTGTTGAATACAAAGAGGACAAAAGCCCACTCACCGAAGCGGATAAAAAAGCCAATGACGTAATTACGGAAGCTCTTGCAGCTTTGCCGGTTGTATTTCCGATTCTCTCAGAAGAGGGGAGAGCGGTACCGTATGAGGTGCGCAGGGAGTGGGATTATTTTTGGATGGTTGATCCTCTCGATGGGACAAAGGAATTTATCAAAAAAAATGACGAGTTTACAGTAAATATAGCGTTGATTCATAAAGGAGTACCTGTGCTCGGTGTTGTCTATGCCCCTGCACTGGGAGATATGTATTGGGCGAAACAAGGAGAAGGAGCATTTAAAAATACTCTCCCTTTACCTTTGGAAAAAAATCATTCACCTGAAAAAGAGCTCAGGGTTGTTGCTTCCAAATCGCACCTTTCTTTGGAAACTGAAACCTTTATCGACGAACTTCGGAAAACGACGCAGGAACTTCGCTTTCTCTCGAAAGGCTCTTCTTTGAAACTGGTTATGGTTGCAGAGGGAAGCGCTGACATCTATCCTCGTATGGCTCCGACGATGGAATGGGATACGGCAGCGGCAGATGCAATCGTTCGTGAAGCTGGAAAAATGACTTACCAAGATCAGAACAATACTCCGATCATTTACAATAAAGAGAACCTTTTGAATCCATGGTTCATTGTCCACTGAGACGTAGATGGGAATAGATATCTTTGAGATGCTGAAACGTTTTGCGCGGATCATCTCCTATGATTATCGCCAAAGGAACGGTATTTTTCGGATTCTGTGGAAATCAGCTGCGAGATGGAACCGTCTGGGATGGGATGGGATGCTCGAATGGCTCGACAAAGAGATCTGGAAAATCCCCAATCAACAAAAAATACTTCACATTGATACCAATGCTTACCGTCATTGGATACAAGTAAGAGAATTCCAACGATTTCACTCAGAAACAAGCTATGACGATTTAAAATTCTCAATCATCCTTGCGCCAGAAAATAATGATGCTTCTCTATCACGTATAATCAATTCATTAATCGAACAACACCATCAAAATTGGGAATTATTACTCCTTTCAGAGTCGTTTGATATTCAAGAGGGGAATGATGGTCGTATTGTCTTTATCGGTGAGTGTTTGCAGCAATCACGGATCGTTCGATACAATAGGGGGTTATCGCTAGCAACCGGTGAGTGGATTATTTTTGCAGATGAGAAGATGGTTTTTTCACCGTTTGCATTGGTTGAAATAGCGATTGCTATCCAAGCAAATAGTGCTGCGGAACTGATCTATACCGATGAAGATATTATCGATGAAGATGGAAAAAGAAGTACCCCCCATTTTAAAAGCGATTTTAATCCCGATTTACTTTATTCGATGTCGTATATTGGCAGAGCATTTGGAACCAGATTGGGTACTGCTCGTGCAGTGGGGGGATTGAGTCAATCAGCATCTTTATGTGCTGATTATGATTTTGTTTTGCGTTTATGGGAATATGCAGGAGAAAAAGCGATCTTTCATATCCCAAAAATAGTGTTTCATTTTGAAAAAGACGAAGTGGATACAAGCATGCGTCACAGTTGTGAGCAACAGGTTTTAAGAGAATATTTTGCAAGACGTAATGAAAAAGTATCCATAGCTTCTGGTACATGCCCACAAACACATCGTTTACATTGGTCGTTACCCGATACATTGCCTTTTGTTACTATAATCATCCCGACGCGTGATCAGCTAGAAGTACTTCAAAAATGCATTGAAAGTATTCTCCA
>NZ_JAQTYM010000007.1:50599-67663 GCF_028688295.1 Sulfuricurvum sp. | reverse complement strand
TGAAAAAACGGAACAAAATCCCCTTTACCGAATTACTTGATTTTTGTGCAAAACGCTCAATCGCTATTAACTGGTTATTGTACAACCAATCGCCCGAGAGTTTGATAGAAGCGACAAACCGTGTATATATGGTACGCTATTTCTCTTCGGTTAGCGCCTCTGCAGGGGGAGGGGCGGAAAACGACGAACTTGAGTATGAGCCTTTGATGCTGGAAGAAAACTTTGTTATCTCTCTTGGCGGTGAGAAAGAGTTACGTAATATTGAAGCGATCAATGTATCCGGTGACTCCATGGAACCCTCTTTTAGCTACAACGATATCGTTTTTGTGAACCGAACTAAAACAGATCTTAGCCGCGGGGGGATTTTTACGATTCGTACCGAGCATGGTCTCTTTATTAAACGTTTACAAGTACGGATTGATGGTAAACTTGATATTATTTCAGATAACAAAGACTATCCCACCTACGTTGCGCGCAAAGATGAAGTTGAAATTATCGGTAGAGTCGTAGGACGTTTTGGCGGAGTCGAATAATATTGGAAAATGATGATGAAAACAACACTATGGATGAGTTGGCTTTTATTGGTATTGGGCGGATGTAGCACACATACACCGGCGCCTGCTCCCGCTGTAATAAAACCCATTGAACCACCTAAAGCATTGGACACTAATCAAAGTGCTTTGAATGATCCTTTTTGTTGTATGCTTCCGCAAGATTTAGAACTAAAACTCCCTGAATACGGTCCAAAAGTCAATGATTTAGAACGATTTGAGCAATTGATGGCTCCGTATGTCGAACAAAGCGGTATTGATCGTGATAGCCTATATGAAATTCAAAAAACCTTTGAAGGGCGTTACTTTTCCCCATGGGGATACGTTGCCACACCTCAGAAAGTAGAAGAGGTACTCTGGCCACTTCGAGCTTTCAGAGGCGGATTTGGGAGCAATCTTCGACCGGTCCCCCCTGTGTGGTTTGAAGAGATCAAGCAACAAAGTAACTTTGCTTCTTACGGCACTATCAATAAAAAAGCGATTACTCTCAAATGGATGGATATTCGTGCTTTCCCGACCGATAAGCCCCTATACAAAAATCCTGCACTTCCGGGGGAGGGGTATCCATTTGATCTTTTGCAAAACAGTAGTGTTAACTACAATGAACCCATTTTTATCTCCCACACCTCAAAAGACGGTGCATGGAGTTATATTTTTAGCAACAATGTATCAGGATGGGTTAAATCAGACGGTGTTGCTCTGATTGATGATGAAACTGCGTTAAAGATTCAAAAATCGGAAAAAGTTTTTTTGATTGAGGATAATGTAGCTTTATTGGACAGTGCAAACCGTTTTAGTGGATATTCACGGGTAGGTATGGTTTTGCCTTTGGAACGCAGTGATGATGAAAACTATTATGTCAAAGCGATTGATGCAAACAACTCGATTAAGATTTTATCACTACCAAAACGCTCCGCTCATATCGGTGTGAGCCGATTTAATAAAAGTGATTTAAATGCTATCGGAACACAGCTGTTGAAAAATACCTATGGATGGGGTGGAATGTACGGTGAACGGGACTGTTCATCGATGATTCGTGACATGATGACCCCTTTTGGTATTTGGCTGCCGCGTAACTCTTCAGCACAATCGCGCAAAGGTGAAGTAGTATCATTTATCGGGATGAATGATGATGAAAAACTCTCGTTGATTAAAGAAAAAGGGATCCCTTTCGAAACCATCATTTATCTAAAAGGGCATGTATTGCTCTATGTCGGTACCTATCAGGAGAGTGTTATGGTAATGCATAATATTTGGGGGATCCGTACGATAGATAAACAAGGAAATCGTGGGCGTCATGTTATCGGTAAGGCGGTCATTAGTACGCTGGAACTTGGATCGGATTTGAACGATTTTGATCCCGCTATGAAACTGCTCTCTCGTGTAGAGAGTATGAATATATTTACTCAAACCCCGACATCCCTTAGTCGAAATACAAAAGTGACTCTTAAAAAGAAATCACTTTAAATCACTATCCTCGAATATCTAAAAGTGAGCCCAACATCTCGTCTTGGGTTCGAATAGCTTGAACATTCGATTGTGCTACTTTTTCGATTGTTACTTGATCCGTTAGCTCTTTTGAGAGATCGGTTTGTGACTTTTCGCTTCCGTTCGAAGTTGCCATTGAGGTATTGGCCTTCGTTGCTCCATTTTGCGTTTCACTAATCGTCGTATTTCGTGGAACAAATCCATCCGTATTAACATTGGCTACATTATGAGCATTGTTATTCATGTAGGTTTGATTGGACATCAAAGAAGAGACATTTGAGCTTATCATCTAAAGCTCCTTGTAATTAGATAAGAAAAGTATAATCCCCTCCACCTTAAGAGTGAGAGGGAAAATGAAATTAATGAAGATCGGCGTTGAGCTTTACTTCACGTGTAGAGCGGCGGATGAGGAGTTGCCCTGTAGTTGAATCTTGACGATAGTGGATACCGTTGAGACCTACCAAATCTTTCCCTTTGAAACTTGTACCATTTAGAGTTTTAGAGGGATTAGCCTCTTGGATTTTAACGAGTTCTTCAGCACTTACCGCGAATTTGGTTCCCGCCAAAACAGCGATCCCCGCATCAACGATACACCCATCACCAAGAGCAATACCCGTTACCGAGTTGGCACCGAGCAAAGTGTTTTTACCGATTGTAACCGGTATTCCATCCGTTCCACTGAGAACTCCGAGGATAGAAGCTCCACCACCTACGTCTGAGCCATCACCTACAACCGCAGAGCTTGAAATGCGTCCTTCTACCATGCTCACACCTGTAGTACCGGCATTGAAATTCACATAACTCGCACCCGGCATGATCGTGGTACCTGCATGAAGCTGTGCACCGAAACGGACTTTTGAATCGTCCAATACGCGAGTGTTATTCGCAGGAATAATGTGTTGGAGATAGCGAGGGAATTTATCGACAAAATCGATTTTCGGATATTCATTGGCAAATTTGAGTTCGATCTCATTTTCACGGAGCCATTCGAGTTCGATCGGCTGACCGTCCGACCATGCAACATTGTGCAATGCACCAAACGCACCGTTTAAATTAAGTGAGCGAAGAGCCGCTTTAGAGGTAGAGAGGGCGTAGAGTTTGAGATAGGTTCCCTCAACACTCGTGCAAGCAACATCATTGAAAAGGATAACAAGACGAAACTCGCCATCACGCATACCGCGCTCTTTGATTTGGTTGTAGAGGGCTGAAATAACTTGGATATTTTTGTGTGCATCACCATAAGCTTCATCAGAGTAGGGTGTAAATGCATTTAAACACCCCTCTAAAAATTTCAGCGTTACAGGGATGATCACTTCATCGGCATTGAAATCGATTTCAAATCCTTGCTCTTGTGCACTTTTAATAAAGATCGAGGCACTGCCGAAGTTCTCGTTCCAGTTGATGTGCGGAAACGAGGCTTGGAGGATTTTATCGCTATCTAGTTGACCGAAATCGACACGGCAGATACCGAATGCGAGTGGGTTTTTGTATCCTGAAGTGTTTTGAATCTCTTGAACACATGCTTTAAATGCTGATTCAGTCTCTAAAATTTCCATAGTTGCTCTCTTGCTGTAAAATTAATGTGGAATTTTACCATAAGAGTCTAGACTTCAGTTGAATCTTGCATGTTATACTACCGAATATTATTAATGGAATGATTATGGAACAATGGATTGAATTATTAAAAGTAAATGATTATCTTGGGGTGAAAAAACATCTCAAAAACGGCGGAAATCCTAATGAAGTAGAAGAAAATGGCGAATCGGTTATTTGTTTTGCTATGCGGTATCATTGTGATAGTGAGATTATCGATTTACTCATCCAAGATGGTGCCGATATACATCATGTGGATGATGAAGGGGTGAGTGTTTTTGACGTAGCCGTCACTTATAATAATCTCGCCCTCATCGAAAAACTAATTGCTGATGGTTTTGATGTTAACCATGCGACACGTAAAAGCGGATTTACCCCTCTCATGGGAGCCGTTTGTTATGGTCGTGTTGATGTCATTAAGAAATTATTAGAACTAAATGTGGATGTCCAATCACGCGATGCGTATGGCCTAAATGCACTCGATTTTGCTCGTAAAATGCATAAAAAATCTATTTTGGCTCTTTTAGAAGGAGGGGGCAATGGAACAGATTAAAACGTTTTTACTATTAGGCTCTTTAAGTGTACTTCTCGTCCTTATCGGCGCTTACTTCGGTGGAACGGGAGGGATGATGATTGCCCTCTTGATAGCAGGAGGGATGAATTTTTACGCCTACTATTTCTCAGATTCGATGATATTGAAACATTATAATGCCATCGAAGTCGATCCTAGAGAATCACCAATGCTTTACCGTGTTGTCGAGCGTCTGGTGGAGCGCGCGAACTTACCGATGCCCAAAGTTTATATCATCCATGATCATATCCCCAATGCGTTCGCAACAGGTCGCAATCCCTCCCATGCTGCCGTCGCGATTACAACAGGTTTACTGGAATTGCTCAGTGAAGATGAGATAGAGGGGGTAATGGCGCATGAGCTCTCTCATGTACGCCATCGGGATATTTTAGTGGCAACGGTTGCCGCTACCATTGCCGGAGCCATTGCATTTGCCGCAAATATCATGCAGTTTGGTGCTATGTTCGGTAATCGTGACAATCGCGGTGGAAATCCAATTTTGATGATTGCTATGGCAATACTGTTGCCGATAGCGGCGAGTGTTATCCAAATGACGATCAGCCGTTCGCGTGAGTTTATGGCGGATGAGGGGGCGGCACGCTTAACCGGACACCCTGAATGGCTCCAAAATGCGTTAATTAAACTCTCAAATTATAATGGAAGAGGGGAAGTACATGGTGCAACACCCCAGAATGCTCATATGTTTATCATCAGCCCGTTTGACGGTAAAAACTTCAGCTTTTCAAATCTTTTTCGAACCCATCCGACAACAGAACAACGATTAGAGAGATTAGAGGCATTAAAAGGGGATCTTAATTCACCGAACGAACAAAATAAACTCTACGACAGACATTATGTGTAGAGTTTTATTCAGGCTCTATTTTGAGTGTAAAATGGGGTTTATGCGGTAGCTCTTCTTTAGGGTTTTTGAGAAAAACATATCGATAGAATAGATACACAACCGCACTAAAACCAAGTGCCATGAGTAAATAATCTGTACTCATCCAATCTCCTCATAAAATAATATTATAAGTAAATCGACATATTATTTAAAAACTTTATTTTTTGTTGTTATCCATTATCTCATAAAGGATTGATTTTTCCTTCAAGGCATCAATAAAAAAATTAAAATTTCGGATACACGATTCATAATCCACAGAGGCTACCGAAATTTCTACGATCGGATTTCCACCGTTCATCATCGGTAATGATGAGAAATCAATATTCTCCTCCATCCGCTCCATCACCTCGATCAGGGTATTTTCAGAGGTTTGTGCGATAAGGGTATGGCGATAGAGTTCCTCTGCTTTTGGGTAAAACCGCTCCAGTGCCTCTTCAACCATCGGATGAGACATTTCTGGAAATCCCGGCATAAAAAAATATCGATCTTCGAGACTAAATCCAGACATATTGTTAATCACATTATGGAGCAATCCAGCATTTTTTGGAAGTTCTGCCATATGTATGCGGTGAGGGTAGGCGGCATCAGCGAATCGCTCGATAATATGTGCACCAAATTGCTCATGGACTACCAGCACGCCATCACTAAAAACATCTGAGGCTATTTGACGTGTTAAATCATCAGGAGTTGAGCCGATCCCACCGAAACTGAACATCACCGCATCGGGATCATTTTTAATCATACCAAATATAGTGTGGATTAAGAGCGGATCATCTTTGATTGTAAAAGAGGAGAAGAGGGTATGCCCGCGACGTAGTAGAGCATCACGAATATAGATAAAATGTTTATCTTCACGACGACCGTTTAGGATCTCAGAACCGATAATGACGGCATAAAAGTGGGGAGTTTTCATAAGAGGATTATAACACGATAAAAGAGGGGATGGATTCCCGTTTTCACGGGAATGACAAGTATATTATTTTAATTGAGTGAGAATTTCGTGTTCAACAACATCGATTTTTTGTGTTCCATCGATGGTGATGTATTTAACGGAGCTATCTGCCGCCGCAACACCTTTGTAATAGTTGACAAGAGGAGCGGTTTGCTCATGGTAAACACGGAGACGATCTAAAACGACTTCGGCTTTATCATCAGCACGTTGAACCAACTCTTCACCGGTCTCATCGTCTTTTCCTTCCACTTTTGGTGGATTGTAGACCAAGTGATACGTGCGACCAGATGCGAGGTGAGCACGACGACCTGACATACGTTCCACGATAACGCTATCGGCAACATCGATCTCGATCACGGCATCGATTGCTACACCCGCTTCTTTGAGGGCGTCGGCTTGAGGAACGGTACGTGGAAAACCATCGAGCAAAAAGCCATTTTTACAATCATCTTCTAAAATACGTTCTTTAACCAAACCGATAATGATTTCATCGGTCACGAGTTTGCCTGAGTCCATAAATGATTTCGCCAAGGTTCCGAGTTCCGTCCCCGCTTTAATCGCGGCACGGAGCATATCACCTGTAGAGATTTGCGTAATGTCGAATGCTTTTGTTAAAAACTGAGCTTGAGTCCCTTTTCCTGCACCCGGAGCGCCTAAAAGAATGATTTTCATTTAATGTTATCCTGTATTAAATTTTTGATTCGAGATAGAGTTCCATCTCATCGACAATGGCATCAATAGTACGTTCGCCATCGATCTTTTTGAGAAGGTTTTTGGATTCATAAAAGCTTTGGATATCCGCTAACGGTTCTGTATAGAGACTCATACGGTTATTAAAGACCTCTTCTTTGTCATCACTACCGCGTGAGCGACCGAGAACGCGCTCACGTGCCACCTCTTCACTCACTACCACTTCGATAACACTGAGTAGTTCTACATCACTATCGCTCTCTAGAAATTTGTTCAGTTCATCCATCTGCTCACATGAGCGAGGATATCCATCAAACAATATCACATCTGAAGGAGCTGCTTTGATTGCACTGGTAATCGTTTCGATAGCAATCTCAATCGGAACAATAAGACCGTGGCTAATAAAGCTATCAATCCGTTTTCCGCGCTCTGACTTACTTGCAACTTCAGCACGGAGTAAATCTCCGGTAGAGTAATGAACGATATCATCACTGTTTCGTTCTGCAATGATCTCTGCATCGGTTGTTTTCCCTGATCCAGGTGCACCGATAATAAGAAAGAGTTTCTTCATTGGTTACTTTGCACTTTCTCTGAGTCGGATATGAAGTTCACGTAGTTGTGTCAACTCAACCGGACTCGGTGCCTTAGTCATAATACATGATGCTCTTTGTGTTTTAGGGAATGCGATTACGTCACGAATACTATCTTTTTTAGAGAGCAACATCATGAAACGATCAAACCCGATAGCGAAACCACCGTGTGGCGGTGCTCCAAATTTGAGTGCATCGAGAAGGAATCCAAATTTCTCTTGAGCCTCTTCTTCACCGATACCGAGTAGGCTGAAAATTTGCTCTTGCAATGCTTGTTTGTGAATACGGATCGATCCGCCGCCGAGTTCGGTTCCATTAAGGACGATATCATAAGCGATAGATTCGATATCTTCGAGATGTTCGTGATTCAAATCACGCGGCATGGTGAACGGATGGTGAAGTGCTTTAACACGACCCTCTTCGATTTCGAACATCGGGAAGTCAACCACCCAAACAAATTCGAAACGATCTTTCTCGATCAAGTTCATTTTCTCATGCTCGGCGATGAAGATACGGAAACGTCCCATATAATCCCACACGGTTTTTTTATCTCCCGCACCGAAGAAGACGACGTCGCCCACTTCCATACCGGTACGATCGATGAGGAGTTGTAAATCTTCAGGGGTGAAGAATTTTTCCAATGGTCCTTTTAGACCGTCCTCTTTCATTTGAAAATAGCCGAGCCCTTTAGCACCGAATTTACGAACATAATCTTCGAAGCTTTTCATCTCACGTTTCGAGAATGCCAAATCAGCACCCGGAACACGAAGCGCTTTGATACGGTTCATTTTAGGATTAGCGGCGATCCCTGTAAAAATTTCGTTCTCACAACGTGCAAAGATGTCGATTACATCAACCATTTTAAGATCATATCTGAGGTCAGGCTTGTCAGAGCCATACCACTCCATCGCATCGGAGTATTTGATACGGTTGAACGGTGTATGGACTTCGTGTCCTGCTGAGGCAAACATTCCCGTAATCAACTCTTCGGCAACACGGATAACGTCTTCTTGGTTACAAAAGCTCATCTCGACGTCGATTTGGGTAAATTCAGGCTGACGATCAGCACGTAAATCTTCATCACGGAAACATTTCGCGATTTGGAAATAACGGTCAAATCCTCCCACCATCAAAAGCTGTTTAAAGAGCTGTGGAGATTGGGGTAGGGCGTAGAACTCACCCTCATGTACACGGCTAGGGACGAGGTAATCACGCGCTCCCTCAGGGGTAGATTTAGTAAGAATAGGGGTCTCTACTTCCAAAAATCCTAATGAATCGAGTACATTACGCGCTGCAATTGCCGCTTTTGAGCGGAGCATAAAGGTGTTGTACATTGATGGATTACGTAAATCCAAATATCGATATTTGAGACGTGTCTCTTCACCGACATTGTTATCTCCGATCACGAATGGAACCGGCTCTGAGCGGTTTTCGATCACGAGTTCATCCACAACGACTTCGATAGCACCCGTTTTAAGACGTGGATTAGTTAATCCTTCACCGCGTAAACGGATGCGCCCATGAGCGATAAGGACGAATTCATCACGAACTTCGCTCGCTAGTTTGTGCGCATGTGCATTGTCCGCAGGATCACATACGAGCTGAATAAGACCGCTTTTATCGCGTAAATCAATAAAGACAATTCCGCCATGGTCACGGTAGCTGTTCGCCCATCCGCACAAAACGACTTTGTCGCCTACGTTTGTTTCACTTAAATCGGTACAAAAATGACTTCTCAAATCAAAGTCCTTAGTATTATATTTTTCGCAATTATAGCGGTTGGAAACTTTTGGTTTGATAATAGTGATTGTTCTGTATCTCTTAATATCCTATTTGATTAACATAATATATATTATATTGAAAACTATGTGTACATAATAGACACGGTTTCCCGTGTATATTGATTTAAATAATTCAGCTCACTTTTACTACACTTCCATCATGGAATCTACAAAAGAACAACTTATCCTCGATATTGAAAAGCTTCTCAACCGTTATGATGGTCTAAACCCTACCCATATCGATCCAGCGCTTCTACAGTTTATGGATCGTAAAACATTGCTGAGTATTATTGACTCTATTCTCAGACAGCAAGAGAAAACGAATGAATCAAACATCGAATGGCTTGAGCAATTTAAAAAACATTAACTATCAAATTGTTATCACAGAAACGGTTTTTGTAAAAATATTACCTGTAATTGTTTTTTTAAGGTAATGCTAAAAAATATGATCTATAATTACAACAATTATCCACAGTGATATTTTCTAACAGTCCAACATTTAAAAAGGGGTCCTTATGTCATCTAATGTAGATTTGATTCAGCTTACTGAGCAAACTAAAAAACTCACCGCCATGGTCGTCGAAGACGAAGTTGTAGCAAATGATCTTTTGAGCTCAACGTTTAAAAACTTTTTTGCAGATGTTACTTCTGCTTACAACGGTGCAGAAGCGTTACGTATGTATGAAAAAATCAATCCGGATATTATTTTTGTAGATATTATCATGCCTGAGATTGATGGTATTGAACTCGCACGCCGTATTCGTTCAATTAATCCATCACAAATTATTATCGTTATCTCTGCAAGCAACGATATCCAAAAAATTTCTGAATCAATTGAAGTGGGTGTTAACAGTTTCATCCAAAAACCGATTGATACGAAAAAAATTCTTGAAATGCTTCAAAACATTACCAGTCTTGTTGCTAAGCGTAAAAAGATTGAAACCAAAACATTCTCTATCTCATTGCCATTGGATGTATATGAATTGGTTGATGATAATGCTAAAGCGGAAAGCATCTCTAAAAATGCCGTTATTATCCGTGCACTACGCTCATTCTATAACGATTAATCTCCCCTCTTCCCGCTCATGCGGGAAAATAGTATAGATTTAGTTTTTTTTCAGCTACTTCTCTATATAATTTCGGCTCAGGTTTACCTGTTCTTATCAATACGGCCCCATCATCTAATGGTTAGGATTCCAGATTTTCATTCTGGCCATACGAGTTCGAATCTCGTTGGGGTCACCACTTTTAATTAAAAATCCCTTAAAAACAACGATAATCTTCAACCTTTAAGATTAAACTTATCTTCAACCTCAAAAGCTCTCTTGAACCCAGTTTCTGCTAAAATTATAAAAAAGATTTAGGAAATATTTATGCTCCGTTTTGCCCCAAGTCCAACCGGTGATATGCACATCGGCAATCTTCGTGTCGCTTTATTTAATTACATATCTGCCGTACAACGTGATGAGCCTCTTTTGATTCGTATTGAAGATACGGATAAAGAGCGCAATATTCCTGGTAAAGAGAAAGAAATTTTTGAAATTTTGGCACTTTTTGGAATCGAATACCAAGAAGAACAACTTCAAAGTAACAATTTGCGTTTTCACCGTGCTATGGCACTCCAATTGCTCCAAGATAAACAAGCGTTCAATTGTTTTTGTACCCCTGAAACATTAGAAACAAAACGCGAAGCCTCTAAAGAAGGAAAAATTGCTTACCGTTATGACGGTACATGTGAAAACCTTCATGCTGAAGACGTTATTGATAATCCCCTCCCCTTTACGATACGGTTAAAAAAACCGAATCATCCGATCACGGTTACCGACATTATTAAAGGGGATAGTACCTTTGCTGCTGATGATATCGATAGTTTTATTTTGATGAGTGCCGATAAATATCCAACCTACGATTTTGCTTGTGCGGTCGACGATATGCTCTCAGATATTTCTCTCATCATTCGCAGTGAAGATTATCTCTCCAACACTCCAAAACAGATTGCTATCCATGAAGCACTCGGATATACCAAAAAAGTTGAATACGCCCATCTGCCAATCCTCCTTGAGGGCTCCGTAAGCATCAAATGGCTCCTCGAAGAGGGGTATTTACCCGAAGCGATCACTAACTATTTGATTTTGATAGGGAATCAACCTCCGTGTGAGATTTTTAACCTCAAAGAAGCGATTAAATGGTTTGATTTAAAAACCCTCTCAAAGGCACCTGCTCGTTTTGATATTGATAAGCTTAAATTTATCAATCGCGAACACTTAAGAGGACTCGATCCAAAAGAACTTTCTCGCTATGTAGGTTTTGCCGATGAGGAGATTGGAAATCTTGCCAAGCTCTTTTTGGAAGAAGCGAGTACCCTTAAAGAACTTCGTCTAAAAATCGGTGCTATTTTTGCACCTAAGATCGTCCCAGATGAGTATAAAGAAGGTTTTGAAATTCTGCGTAATTTGACCCAAAAAGCGCCTCATTTTGATGATTATGAATCGTATAAAAGTTATTTGATTGAGCACAGTGGATTAAAGGGGAAAAATCTCTTTAATCCGCTTCGTATTCTTCTCAGTGGTGCAGAACATGGACCAGAGATGAGCGATTTATACACTCTTATTAAAAATTATCTCAAAGAGGTTGCAAAATGATGGACGGTATTATTGCTGGATTGGGCGGGATCGTCCATTCGCTTTTAACAGTTTACATTTGGGTAGTTATCATCGGAGCTCTTTTATCTTGGGTAAAACCTGACCCGTATAATCCTATTGTTCAAATTATTAACCGTTTGACCCAGCCTGCCTATGATTTAATTCGCCGTTTCATCCCTACCGTCTTTAATGGTCTGGATTTAGCTCCGATTATCCTCATTGTTGCCCTCAATATAATCGATGTTATTCTTGTTAATGTTATTAATGCGGTGGTTATGGCGTGAAATTTTCCGTTTTACTTTCCATCATACTGTGTTCTGCTTTATCAGCGGTGACACTAGAACAAATTAACGATAAACCTGCTTCACGTGAAAAAAACTTTTTAATTTGGCAGTTTATGCGTCAAGATATCAATGCTTCGCAAGCTCACGAAGCTTTTTATCAAGTTGATACGGTTAATGAGCGATTCTTATTTGACTATGCCGGAAAAACCGATGAAGCGGAAATACGCTACACCGTAGAGTGTATGCAGAAAGTTTCTACCAGTTTAATGAGTATAGAAGAAGATGACTGTTTGTATCTTGCCCTTTCACCTATTAAAGCGCAACACCTGCAAAGCTATGAGCGCGAACTGATTGCAATGCGTTTAGGGGACCGTTTCGGTGATGTCCAGTGGTTGCGAACCATGAACCATAACAATCATTTCACCCTTTACAGCGATTTAGCACCCTCTATGAAACTCTTCTTGATCTCTGGAAATACTTATCGTCAAGAGCATTTTAACCACATGGTAGAGGCGGAAACACTCTCACAGTTAACATCGATGCGAGGGTTTAATCAACTCGTATATCTTACTACAACTGATCCAAAAATGAAACTTCTCCAAGAATCATTAAGCACCGTAAGTGGTGGAGTTTATGATGCTAAGACCCATTTTTATCTTGGTATCAATGCACTAAAATTCAAGCGTGATGAAAATGCACTTTTTCATTTTAAAGAGGCAAAACGCAAATCGCTTTCTCCCATCGAAAAAGACAAAAATACCTTTTGGATTTATCGCGTCATTGGGGATCAAAATATTCTCTCAGAATTAGCAAACAGCCTTGATATCAATATGTATACCTTGTGGGCAAAAGAACGTTTAGGTATTGAAACCCAAAACTATTTTACGACTTTGCCGACTCCGGATAAGGGTGGATTCAGAGGTGATAGTCCGTTTGAATGGAACCAACTGCATAAAGAGATGCTCAATACTCCTCTTGAATCATTGTACCAATTGATCGAACGCTATGATGGTGAAGATTCTTTGGCAGTTCAAGCGTATATGATAGAACGGGCATTTACTCCCTATATCCATAACTACACCATGCCCTACGATCAGTTTATGAGTAGTACGACAATCGATCAAAAAGCAATGCTGTATGCACTCATGCGTCAGGAGACTCGTCTAATTCCTGGGTTGATATCCCGCTCGTTTGCTTTGGGTCTGATGCAGATTATGCCTTTTAATGTCGACTCAATTTCGAAAATTCACCCTTTGAAAATTCAATCCTATGAGGATATGTTTAATCCGCAATACAGTATTGCTTATTCGATCGAGCATATGAAACATATCGATAAAACACTTTTTAATCCGGTTTTGAAAGCATATGCGTATAACGGCGGGATAGGATTTACGAAACGGCTATTGATTAGCGGTGATTATTTTAATGCAGGGGATCATGAACCTTTTATGAGCATGGAATTGATCGCAAATGATGAAAGTAGAGAGTATGGCAAGAGAGTACTTGCCAACTATGTCATTTATAAAAAAATATTGGGTGAAAATGTTTCGATTGCCACTATTTTTGATACGTTAACACAACCTTCCCAGTCTGATTATTTTCGAGTTGAAGCGCTAAAGTCGTTGCAGCGCTAGATTCGAAACGGATTAAATAGTAGCGATTCCAGTTGTTTTGAACAGGAATCAATTGACGTCTTGGATCATTTTGTTTTAGCTCTTCAAAAACAGTTGCTTTTTTTCCGTTCATCGTTAATGTATATCCGTACGTATCGAGGTCCCATTTTCGAACATCAAGATTATTACGCTCAAAATAAATAGCTCCGATAAAATATTCTCCGTCTTTATAGTTTTCCGGGTAAATAGGATTGAGATAAACTGTAGAAATAATAGCCTTAGTCTCAAACGATTGCAGGATATGCCCTGTCCGTAGTTGCTCTATTGCACGTTCACGCGTTTCATCCATGTTAAAGAGTTCAAATGCCCCTTTTTGTGAACATCCGCTAAACATCAATAAAGCTGATAAAGCTATCCATGAAAATCGCATTTCATTCCTTTAAATCATATTAGGGAGATTATACGTCAAATAGCCTTAGAATTTTCAGTCATTCCTACTATAAGAGTGGTGGAAAATTCTAATCCCTGCAAAGAGGCAATTTGATCGTAAAAAGAGCTCCATCCTCTACGTTCGTACACTCAATCACTCCGCCCATCTTATTACGTACAATTGCTTCAACAATGTAAAGTCCAATTCCGGTCCCTTTATCTTTTTCTTTGGTTGTAAAATTGGCTTCAAATATTTGAGAAATTATCTTGGGGTCAATCCCACCCCCATTGTCTTGAAACATGAGTACCGCCATAGGGGTGTTTTTAGATAAAGAGATGAGAATTTTCGGATTAGATACCTTTGTTTCGATCAAGGCATCACGCGCATTATGAAGAAGATTGATGATCACTTGTTTGAATTCACTTGCTGAACCGATAACCGTTACTATTTCATCGCAGTCATTAAACTCCACGGTAATATTTTTTGCTTTAAACATACCCGACAAAAGATGCAGTGACTCATGAATCGCTAAAGAGAGATCAAAAGGTGAAATTTTTCGATCCGGTCGGAGAAAATTACGGAAATCATCGATCGTTTGAGACATAAAAAGTATCTGTTCCATCGAATCATCGGATAATTTATGAACGTAATTCTCATCGATTTTTTTCTTTTGAAAATCAAATGGCATTTGCTGAATGATCATACCCAACAGATTCAGCGGTTGACGCCATTGGTGAGCGATATTATCAATCATTTCCCCCATTGCCGCTAATTTAGATTGTTGAAAAAGCATCGCCTTTTGGTATTCAACTTCACTTTCACTGCGTGCGAGCTCATTTGATAAACGTTTTTTTTGTTCTGCTGCTCGGTAAATCGCTGCTAGGTAACGTTTAGTGTTCAAATAATCAATCAAAAACATGAATAGTGCCAGTATAAAAAGATAAGAGATCAAGGGAATAATAAAATAGCCTAACGAGAGGTAGATATGATGTTTCCAACCAATATAACCAAACCATACGCTAATCAATAATAGAGTAGCAAACGTAAAGAGAACACTTATGTATCGTTTTCTCTGCATTAAAATCAATAATAAAATGGCGGTCACAAATGACAATCCTAGGTTCAATAACGGATACAAAGACGGTTGTACTATCAGTTCACCATTGAGTATATTTTCAACCACTGTTGCATGCACAAAGACACCCGGAAGGATGGCTCCATTATTTAAGGTGTGCCATGTGTCTAAACCGAGGGCAGTTGTACCTACAAAAATATATTTACCTTTTAGATATTTAGGGTCAATCGTTCCGTGAAGTACTCTGGATGCTGAAACTCTCTCATGGTGATGAATCGGATAAAATGATAAAAGCACATTTGAATGTGAATCTGCCAAGATCATTTTATCTCGAACAGAAATCCTAATATCACCTTTGTACTTGGGAGTCGAAGCGATTTTAATAGGGCCATTTAAAGCAATGCCTGCAATACCGAGGGTTGGGAGTAACGTGTCATGATAACGGATAAACAGAGATAATCGACGAAAGGTTCCATCACTATCAGCGCGAGCGTGGATATGCCCCAAACCTCTTGCAGATTTTTGAAAAAGGGGCAAACTGCAAACGAGTGAATCAATGTCATAAAAATGGTTTATCGATACTGATGAGGCTGAAATGGTAGATGGAGGGAACAAACACGGGGTTGATTGATCACCAATGTTGGCAAAAACAGGCAAAATCGTCGTCCCATCACCAATTGCTTTGGATAAGAGAAGGTCATTATCCATCATGGATTGTGATAACCCCTCAACTCCGAGGGTAGTATTAAAATATTTTTGATAGAAATCCACCAACGTATTAGGAGAAGTTCTGTCTTTTTCAGAAAAGACAATGTCCATGACGATTGCAGAAGGTTTTGCTTCTGAGATGGAATTGAGTAGTTGCGCAGTGATCACTCTCGGCCATGGCCACTGACCAAATTCTTTTAGGCTTTCATCATCAATATCAACAATGACAGTAGAACTCGGGATATGAGAAGAGGGAAACATTGCACTAAAACGATCGTATATTTTATAATCGATCTGTTGCAATAAAGGTGAATTCCACCAAGAAAGATAAAAAAGTATCGTTAACGTCAACGATACTAGCGTGAAAACGAGTTTTTTCATTAATTATCGAACGATGACTTCAACGCGTCGATTTTGTGGCTCTGAAACACCATCATCGGTTTGAACTAAAGGGTCATTTTCGCCATAAGAAGTGACATGAATACGTTCCATATTGACATGTGCCTCACGTAAGAAACGCTCAACTTCACGAGCACGTTCAAGAGCCAGTTTATAATTTTCATCAGCATCACCGGCTCGATCAGAATGTCCAATAATATCGAGTGAAGCAGGTTCATTCGCAAAGACAATTTTGATCAGCTCGTCAACTTGTTCTTTAGATGATTGAGTTATTTCTGATGTCCCTTGTTCAAAATGAAACATCAGTGATATCGGTTTTCGAGGAAGAACATCGAGAACATCAGCATATTTTTCCAAAACCGTATCTTTATTGATCTGTTCTATACGTGAGGGAGCTTTATCGGGAGAGCTTAAAGTTGTCAGATAATATGGCTGATCGATGCTGACTTTCCCTGCTTTTGTCGTAATATCAATGGCGTTATGGGTTGAATTGTTATCCAGAAGTATGACGGTAGTTTCAGGAGCAGAATTTAAAAATGGGAGAGACAAAATCAGAGCACTGCAAATTAAAAAAACTTCCATTATTCTGCCTCCACAAGAAATTTAGTGCCACGAATCCCGACAACCCCTTGAGACACTTTAAACTTTACTTTTTCGGGTGCTAATTTCCCTATTTTCCCCGATTCAAAAACAGCCGTTCCTTTTTTTAGAGAAAGATCCATCCGGAAATCTTTTTTCGAAGGTTCAAATAAATACTCATCAATAGTAAATAAAGTTTTAGATCCTAATGCGATAC
>NZ_JAQTYM010000007.1:0-50499 GCF_028688295.1 Sulfuricurvum sp. | reverse complement strand
CTTCCTCGTATCAGTATCTTTAGAAACTCTATCGATACCGATTATTTCCCCTACATGAACGCATTGGCAATCGATGAGAGCATCGACACTGCCCATTATGCTATTCCCGAGGGGATAGAAATACTCGATCTCAACAACCCCGATCATGTGATCGAGTGGATTTTAGCTCACGCAAAGGTTATGGAATGAATGTTATTTTAGAAGCGATCCAAAAAAGTGCTATTCGTATTAAAAATGCGATTGATGTCAAAGATATCGGCTACTCCCAAGAGCAAAATAGCTCAGGCGAAACTCAACTCCAACTCGATATCCAAAGCGATTTGATTATCGAGGAAGAACTTAGCCAAGTTCCTGGTGTTCACACTATCGCCAGTGAAGAGAAAGAAGAGCCGATGGTGCTCAATGAAAGCGGTCATTATTTCATCGCATTTGATCCACTGGATGGTTCATCGCTTGTGGATGTCAACCTCAGTGTCGGTTCGATCTTCGGTATCTATGAGGGGGCTTTTACCCCGAGTAAAATGGTAGCTTCATGTTACGTCGTATATGGTCCACGTGTTGAGCTCGTATTTGCTGATGAGAAACAGGTATCCCTCTATCTCCTCCAAAACGGTGAGTTTGAGTTTGTAAAACACATTACCCTCAACGAACAAGGAAAAATCATGGCTCCGGGCGGTACGCAACAGTACTGGGCGCCGTACCATAAAGCGATGATCGATAGCTTCTTTACCCGTGGCTATCGCCTCCGTTACTCAGGCGGTATGGTTCCAGACCTACACCAAATCCTCCTCAAAGGGGGCGGATTGTTCAGCTATCCGGGTGCCACCGATAAACCTGAGGGAAAACTACGTATGTTGTTTGAAGTATTCCCATTTGCCTTTATCTTTGAGCGAGCGGGCGGTAAAGCGGTTGACGGTACAGCACGCGTTCTCGAAAAAGAGCCGCGTCACGTCCATGATACCAGCCCATGTTTCTTTGGCTCAACAAATGAAATCAACGAGGTTATGAGTGTCTATGCAGGACAACAGTGAGTACGAATCACGATTGGATGAAACCATAAAAATTCTCCAAGAGTGTCAAGAAGAAAAAACCGTAACGAGCTGTTATGTGTGTGAAAAATGTATCGGATGTGAAATTCGTACCAAATACATCCGCGCCGTCTATGAGAGTATGTCCAAAGGTGAAACCGGCGGGTTTGATTTTTAATAAAACGATTGAATTTCTAAAGGATAAAAATGAAAAACTACATTACTACCCCTATTTATTACGTAAACGGTGAAGCCCATATCGGTCATGCCTATACGACCTTTATCGCCGATACCCTCGCACGTCATTCACGCTTGATCGGTAATGAGACCTATTTTCTCACCGGAACGGATGAACACGGTCAAAAGATCGAAGAAGCGGCTAAAAATCTCTCTAAACCGACACAACAATTTGCGGATGAGATCAGTGCGACGTTTCGTAATTTGTGGGATGATTTTGATGTTAGTTACGATCAATTTATTCGTACTACGGATGAAACCCATAAAAAAGGGGTTCAAGCCGCATTTGCCAAAATGTATGATAACGGCGATATCTACAAAGATTTTTATGAGGGTAACTACTGCGTAAGCTGTGAGACCTTTTTCCCTGAGTCTCAGCTCATGGACGGAGGATGTTGTCCTGATTGTGGCAGAGCGACCACTATCCTCAAAGAAGAGAGCTATTTTTTCCGTCTTTCCAAATATGAAAAACCATTATTAGAATATTATGAAGCACACCCTGAGTTTATCCTGCCGAAATCACGCCGTAACGAAGTCATCAGTTTTGTAAAGGGTGGATTGAATGATCTCTCTGTCACCCGTACCAGTTTTAGCTGGGGTGTACATTTACCGCAAGTCTTGAACGAACCAAAACACGTTATGTACGTATGGCTCGATGCTCTGATGAACTATGTCACGGCTCTCGGATACGGTTCCGACGAAGCAAAAATGGGATTTTGGCCGGCAACGACGCAATTGGTCGGTAAAGATATCCTCCGTTTCCATGCCATCTACTGGCCGGCATTTTTGATGAGTCTCGGATTGCCGTTACCAAAGCATATCGGTGCTCACGGTTGGTGGACACGCGATGGTGAGAAAATGTCAAAATCAAAAGGAAATGTCGTTGATCCTAGAGAAGTATCTAAACACTACGGTGTAGAAAATTTTCGCTATTTCATGATGCGTGAAGTTCCATTCGGACAAGATGGCGATTTCTCTCAGCGTGCATTGATCGACCGTATGAATTCTGATCTCTCCAACGATTTAGGCAACCTCCTCAACCGTATCATCGGAATGAGCGAGAAGTACTCTGATTTTGTTATCGACAGTGTTGATGTTGAAAAATATCACACTAAAGAGCTTCACGATGCACATGCCATCTTGGATTCACTCGAAACCTATTTGGGTGAGTTACAGCTTCACCGTTACCTCGAAGAGCTTTGGAAAGTGTTCAGTATCGGTAATAAAGCGATTGAAGAGCATGCGCCGTGGGTTAAAATCAAAGAGGGTCGTAATGATGAGGCACTCGCTACGGTTGCATTAATAGCTAATCTCTTGGCTAAAGCATCAGTGATGCTCAACTCTATCATGCCGAGTACCACTGCGAAAATCGCCGATGCACTCGGATTTGAGATCATCACCGAGAGTTATAATCATTTAGTCCTCAATAAAGGGCTGCTTAAGACCTTTACGATCAAAAAAATCCCCCCTCTTTTCCCTCGTGTTGATGAGCCGTTGATGCAAGAAGCTCCCAAAGCGATGATCGATGAAGCACCAAAAGCAGAACCAAAAGCAAAAATGGAAGATAAAAAAGAGACGACTGTATCTGAAGATGGATTAATCACCATCGATCAGTTTTTCCAAACGTCAATCAAAATCGGAACGGTTCTCGATGCCGAAGAGGTTCCGAAAAGCTCAAAACTCCTCAAACTCAAAGTTGACCTCGGGGAAGAGACTCCGCGCCAAATCGTCGCCGGAATTCGCGAATACTACAGCGCAGAATCGTTGATTAATACCCAAGTATGTGTTGTTGCAAATCTCAAGCCGGCAAAACTGATGGGACTTTTGTCTGAGGGGATGATACTGGCTGCTAAAGATGCAGACGGATTGTGCCTCGTTCGTCCTGAAAAACCGCGTCTTAGTGGAAGTTCGGTTGGATGAGACTTGAAAATATCCTCGCACTGAGCAAAGGTTCTCTTTTAGGAGATCCTTCGGTCAGTATCTTTGAAAGTGTCGTCTTTGATCCTTCCAAAGTGAAGCGAGGCTCTTTCTTTGTCGCTTATTCTCCTGAAGATATCGCCGAAGCACTTCAGAATGGTGCTTATGGTGTAATGTTCGACAAACCGACGCAGATCAGTGATAGTGAAGTGGCATGGATTAAAGTTGAAAATATCGATAGTGCCCTCAAAAAATTGCTCCGCTTTTATCTCCTAGAGAAAGAGCTTCAGGTTTTTGCTTGTGATCCTATCACACTTAGTCTCTCTCGTATGATTTCTACCCCTGCTAATTTTTGTAATGTTGAGGGAACAATGCAAGAGATCTGGGAAAAACTTTGGCCGTTAGAGAAAAAATCGATTGTTTTGTTTTCCCCTACCCTCACCGATTCGGATATTTTTATTGAACATTCTCAGCTGATTCGTGCTCAGGAAAAAACAATTACCATTATCGAACAAACCCTTTTTGAGACCTCATTTATCCATAATGATACGTTTTATGAACGACAAATGCTCTCGCCGTTTTTCATCCCGTATTTAGAACATCTTCTTTTCTTTTTTACTTTTTTGCGGATCCCTTTTCAGATTCGTGGTTTTGGTAAAATGGCCCATTTTATCCCCGTATTTACAAACTCACGTTTAGAGAGCAAAGAGTTCGGCAGCAGTGATCGGGTTGTCATCTTCGAACCGCTTCTTGAGCTTATTGATGAGCAGATTGATTTTTTAGATGCTCAGGCTTCTTGGGCAAAGATCATCTATCTGGTTCCCGAATCGATGCGTTCCTCACTCACTATCGGTGTCGAAAATATCTTTTTTTATCGCTATAGCGAAGAAGTGTTGAGTATTTTGCAATCTAAAGTATTCCATTTCGCACTTGTAGGGGGTGTGGACAAAGGGATTCTCAACCCCTCACGCTCTTCCATGAAACAACTTGAACTCGATTTTTAGGAGATTTAATGAACCGACGTACTTTTATCACCACAGGTGCTACGGCTTCCGCTGCATTACTGTTGAATGGTTGTAACGAAAATAATCGTCAAGCGATCGACTATTCCAAACACCCCTCACAACTCACAGAAACAGCAGATACTACCTCTGGCAAAAAACAAAAAAAAGTGACTCTTCGGTTGGCAACTAGCTGGCCTGCATCATTTCCGATAATGGGAACCGGGGTAGAACATTTTGCCGAGCGGGTTAAAGCGGCAAGCGGTGGGAGCCTCATCATTAAAATCTATCCCAAAGAGACCCTTGTCCCTGCTCTAGCGGTTTTCGATGCGGCAAGTACCGGCGAAATCGATATATTTCACTCAGGTCCTTATTACTGGAAAGGGAAAAATAGTGCATTTGCTCTCTTTAGCGGCACACCGTTTGGTCTTACGTCTGAGGAGATAAACTCATGGATGCTTTTTGGAGGGGGGATGGAGTTTTGGCGTGAAATGTATGCTAAACACAATCTCTATCCCCTCTTAGGGGGTAATACCAATGTTCAAATGGGGGGATGGTTCCGAAAACCTATCCGTAGTCTCGCAGACCTCAAAGGTCTCAAGATGCGTGTTCCTGGTATCGGGGGCGAAGTCTTTTCCCGTTTGGGGGTCAATCCTGTCCTTCTTGCTGCTGGTGAGATTTATCCTGCATTGGAGCGTGGGATGATTGATGCGACCGAATGGGTCGGGCCCGCATTGGATTTAAAAATGGGATTTTACAAAGTCGCTAAATATTACTATTCAGGCTGGCACGAACCGGGATCGGTATTGGAACTGACCTTTAATAAAAAAGTGTGGGAATCACTCTCAAGCGAACACCAGGCAATTGTACAAATAGCCTCAGAAGAGATGAATTCAAGAATGTCATTAGAGTTTCATTCTAAAAATCTAGATGCGCTTCAAGAGATTCAAAAACTTGGAATTACGATTCAAAAATTTCCTGATGATGTAAATCGTGCGGCAAAAAAAGCATTGGAAGAGTATCTAAAAATCGAAAGTGTATCAAATCCTGATTTTAAAAAAATATATGAAAGTATGGAAAATTATTTGCAAAAATCACGTGCATGGAGCAATATCGGATTAGGGGCATTTCTTAACACCCGAGAGGTCTAATCTTTTTAAGCTCATTTCTAAGACTTTTTTCGTGAGGTAAATACATTCTCACCAAATCGTGAAATACTTTTGAGTGATTCATGTGACACAGATGGGCGAGTTCGTGTACAATAATATAATCAATTTGCTCATACGTGAGCTGCATCATCATCGTATTGAGAGTTACGATGCCTTCACTGCTACAGCTCCCCCATCGTCGTCTCATTTTTTTAAAACGTATCTCTTTAGGATGTAAATTCATCTTTCTTGCATAGTGTGCTACACGTGATGGAAGGGTTAAATGTGCCTCTTTTTTATAAAAAAGTGAGTAATATTTTTCAATATCAACACTGTTTTTAGCTTTTTCGAGTGTTTTGATAAGATGAGGAAATTGTGCCAGTGAAACACATTCTCCTCGAAAGCAGATTGTTTCTCCAAGCGTATGCTCCAGTTGTGTTCGAGACGCTATTACCGTAAGTTTAGATCGAATCCAGCTTTCTCTCTCTCGCAAAATTAAGCGTATACGCTTTTCATCTTTGATGGGAGTACGGACACACACCTCGCTGTTGTGGGTAATGGTAATATAGGTATTACGATTTCGAGGACGATAATGGATCGTTATCGGTGAATTTGATGCGTCAAACATAATCGATAGGGTCAACCGCTCCCGCACGCTCAAACCCACGCAGACGTAAGCGACAGCTGTCACATACACCACACGCCATCTCTTCACTTTGGTAACAGCTCCATGTAAGATGAAGCGGTGCACCCAGTCGAAGTGACTCATCAACAATTTGAGATTTTTGCAGGTGAACGAGCGGCATCTCTATCGTAATAGTGGTTGTCTCTTTTGTTCCCAAATTTGCCGCGTTTTGAAACGTCTCGATAAAGGCTTCCCGACAATCAGGATAACCGCTGCTGTCCTCTTCGACCACACCGATAGCGATAACCGAGCACCCCTCTTTTTCAGCTATAGCGGTAGCAATAGAGAGAAAGATTCCATTTCGAAATGGTACATAGGTGATGGGGACACCCGCTTCGATCCCACCTGTAGGGATATCGATACTATGATCAGTGAGCGCTGAGGCTCCGATGGTTTTAAAAAAATCGAGATCGATCTCGTATTTCTCACTTGCACCTAAATCCTCGCATATAGCACGAAAACAAGAGAGCTCTTTTGTCACGGTGCGCTGTCCGTAGTTAAAGTGCAATGCGACGATCTCATAGCCTCGTGAGCGCATGATATAGGCGACAAGGGTCGAATCCATCCCGCCGCTCATAATACAAAGTGCTTTTTTCGTTTTCATATTTACTACTTTTTCTTTTTTTAGTGTATAATTATGCTACAAATGTCTGAATAAGACCCCGGAGGAGTTTACTCCTCTGAACTCATTAATCCTATCACCTTCGTTTTTAATTCTTTGTAAGCTTCTTTATTTATTTTTCCGATTTTTCGATCCAAACGTTTTGCATCAAACATTTTTAATTGCGAAAGTATAGCAACACTTGTTACATCTTTGATAAAAGAGAAATGATAATAAAATTTTCCTTCTCGTAACGTGCTAGTGAGAGGTATTCCCCAAAATACACTGTTGTTAAACTTTTGGAAAATTAATACGGGGCGGACAAAATCTTCCCCTTTTCCATCTTGTTCATATCCGACATTTTCGCCTATATGAGCGTAAAAAATCTCACGGGTTTTAAAAAAAATCGCTTTTTTATCGTTAATCGTTATTTTTTTATTATTCCACTCACTAAAACGTTTCAAAAGTATCCTCTTATATAGAAAAAAAATGTAACACATATAGCGTTGTTACTCATGTGTGATCTCCTTTAAGATTGTAATTTCTTTGCTATAAATGTCATTCTCACTTGTTAGGTCCTGAAACCATCCTTTCATGCCATCACTATACGGATGTGATTCAGGGGATACCCCCTCTACTTTCACTGCGCAAAACTCTCCAAGCATCTGTCGAGTAAATTCTGCGCTAATATTATTCTGATATGTATCGATCATAGCATTAACCCTTTTACCCATACCGCGCGAGCGCATGTCGAGAAAAACAGGATTTTTACCGGAGAAATACCGATTACGGAGTGCGGCATAACGCTTGATCAGATCGCTTTCACATGAAAATCTCCGTGCTAATATTTTCATCCTCATTTGTTTTTCAAAAACCAATAAGAGAGCAGATTGGCGTATCGCCTCGATCTGAGGGGCTTTTTGGATCAATGGTTTCATATTGCTTTGCTGATAACGTTGTTCGAGACGTGTGAGCCACTGATCCATTTGATAATTACGTTTTACATATTTAGGAGTTGATACCAATGCAAGTGATACATCCTGCCATTGCTCATACGGCAGACTGTATTTTGCATGTAAATGTGAATATTCAATCATCGCCGGCATATCCATCCACGCCTCCCGTTCCCGGTTTTTATCGGCGAAGGGTTTAGTGTTGATTGTTTCGATAATGTTCCACAAATCATCCAATGCCGCTTTTTGAACAGGAGCGCTTTCACGTGACTCACGTTTGTTGCCTAGTCCAAGCTGTTCATGGAATTTGATGACATAGGGGTAATGAAACCATTCGTATCGCCATAGTGCGATTTCGGCATCGTCTAATGGGATATGGGGGGTTCCTACCGCATAAAGGATCTTTTTCATCCATTCGAACGATTGGTAAAAGGGATAGATCCAGTATTCATCGGGAGAACCCGCTAATGCGATCATTTTAGAATAGCCGTTTGCGACGGAGCCTACGGCATAACACGCTTTAGCTTGCGGGTATCGTCCCTCGTCGTTCATATAATCACCGCCGTATTCATACAATTTGGCAAACTGAAACAAGATAACCAAAACCAAGATTACTTTGTGTCGTTTACGAGCGAGAGAACTTTTGAAGAGTTCTATTTGTTTTTCACGATTCCACAACCGAGAAAACCGTATCTGAAAATCGCTCATTCCCGTTATCGTGCTTGTCTCATCGGTATGAGGGGTTTTTGAATAGAGATAGTGAATTATCTCAATAATCTGAAGCACAAAGAATGTGTACAACAGTACTATCATCATCAAGATGATGAACATAATCAAAGCTATTATATAAGTCATATCAGATTCTTATTTTAATTTAACACCATAAAACATATATTAAGATTGTACCAACTTCATCCTTGTGCTACAATGTCATTATGATAGAACTTGATAACCGAACCGACAAATCCTATAATTTTTCCCTTTTAGAGCAAATTGCTGATGCTTTAACCCAACAAGAGATTGAGTTAATCCTAACCGATAATACTGAAATAGCCGAAATAAACCAAGAATTTCGCAACATCGATAAAGCGACAGATGTCCTGAGCTTTCCTAATGATCCGTTTCCCGGTGCTCCACTTGGGAGTATTATTATTAGTGTCGATAAGGTAACAAGTGTAGCACGAGAGTTGGGGCACAGTGAAGATGATGAGATTGCCCTCCTCTTTATTCACGGCATCCTTCATCTACTCGGATTTGACCATGAAATCGATAACGGTGAAATGCGTCATAAAGAGGTTGAGCTGATTGAAAAATTCAATCTCCCTAAAAGTCTCATTGTTCGTACCTTAGAAGAATAAATTATTTTTTAATGTAGCCCAAATCATCTAGTTTATTATAGATGGATGAGATGATTCCTCCTGTAGCTTCACCTCCGTGTCCTCCATGTTCTACCAATACCGTCACGATAAACTGAGGATTATCCGCTGGTCCGTACGTGGTAAACCATGCATGAGAACGGCTAAAATAGTCCATAGAGTGTTCACTTTGACGCTGTTTAACATTTTGGGCAATCCCTGTTGTTTGTGCGGTTCCTGTTTTTCCCGCGATAGGAAAACGAGTAGATACAAACCCTTTTGCCGTTCCGCCAGGATCATTACAGACGCCACGCATAGCTTTTTGAATGATGGGGAGTTTTTCTTTTTCCGTTTGCGTCAAAATATCTATGGAATTGGGAGTATAAGGAGTGTCACCGATTTTTTTGGCAACATGAGGTATCGGTAATTTCCCCGTAGCCATAAGGGCTGTAAATTGTGCCATTTGCATCGGTGTAACCAAAAAATCTCCCTGACCGATAGAGGTATTGAGCGTTTCTCCCTGATACCACGGTTTGTTAAATTTTTCTCTCTTCCATGCGCGGCTTGGAACGGTACCGATGAATTCATTCGGAAGATCAATCCCCGTTTTTTTTCCTAATCCCATACGCATAAGATTGGTGCTCATTCGCTCAATCCCGACTTCTAATGAGCCTTTATAAAAATAGTCATCACAACTTTGGGTAATCGCTTTTGAAATTTCAGTTTGACCATGTCCTCTCCCCTTCCAACATCGAAAAGCACGATTGCCTAATTTCATCGAACCGCTGCATTGCACCGTAGAGTTTTCATTTAACATCCCTGATGTTACGTAGATAAGCCCCATTCCTGTTTTAATCGTAGATCCTGGGGGATAGAGTCCATTGATCATTTTGTTAGTAAAGGGAGCATCAACACTGCTCATCAATGTATTCCAATCTTTTGAACTGATCCCTGAGACGAAAGAGTTTAGATCATATTCAGGATAGCTTCCTGCGGCATAAATCGCACCGTGGATGTCCATGACAATAATGCTGCCTACCCGTTTTTGAAAAGATTGTGTAATAAAGTTTTGGAGTTGCATATCGATATTAAGAACCAAATTTCGATTTTCTTTGGTTGTAGTACGTCCTATCTCTTCGATTTCGACATTATGAGCATTGACTTTGATACGTCGTTCTCCTGCTACACCTTGCAAATAGTTGTTATAATATTTTTCAATACCGTTTTTTCCTACATGACCTAAAAGCTGTAATGCCGGATCTTTATCAATCTCTTTTTGATTTGCCTTGGCCACATAACCAATCAAATGCGATGCAATCGCTCCATAGGGATACAACCGTTTCGGCGAAGGAGATATCTTAATCGTATCACGTAAGTTCATCAAAGAATAGAGAGGAATAATAGTTTCGTGAGGGATAAAATCAACAACATCAATATAATTATGGTTGTAATATGAGTCGCTTTGTTTATAGATTTTTTTTATTTTTTTACTGTCCAAGGTTGGAATCATAGAAAGAAGATACGCTATCTCTTTGTCCAGCAAGGAGGTATCTTTTCCTTTTGTAAGATGGGGAGCCAAAGCGATTTTGAAGCCTAATTCATTAATTGCGATCGGTTCATTGGTACGATCAAGTATTTCTCCGCGCACCGGTGCTGAAAACTCTGTCTTAATACTGTTATTTTCTGAAAGCCCTTCGTAATATTCATTGGATTGAACAGCAAGATTAAAAACACGTACTAGTAATCCGATCCATACAATAATAAAAAGAGTCAATAAGATTTTAGTTTTCATACTATCGCCGCAATCACTAAAAATTCAATAATCATATAAAGTCCCATATGCCAATCTATTGAAGGCGATGGAAGTAAAAATATACCATTTGCGACCCAAATATAGATAAAGTACCCTGGATAAGCAAGAGCGACAAATATACCAACCATACAAATACGACATTGTATTAGCTGCTCTAATTTAGGGATTAGATAAAGAGAGAGGGTCGTAAAATACAAGATGCTACTGCCAAACCAAAACCCTTTTTCTGCTTCAAAAATCAAAAGCATAACCGAGACTAAGAGTAAACCAAAAAGATCATGTTTACTCAATGCATCGTAATAAGCATAAAAAAGGAGCGCTAAGAGTGGCGGCAGTAAAAGATACAAACTGCTTAAGCTGATGTAAACGATAAACAAACCAACTAAAAGAAGTCGGTTTATAATGTTTTGATAAGAGAAACTTCGTTGCATATCGGAAAGTGTTTACATTTAATACAATCAGCCCAAATTTTATGTTCAGGGATTGATTCTTTAGGAATTTCAATAAATCCTAAACGTTCAAAAAAGCGTTGTTGATAGGTAAGTGCCAGCACCTCTTTTAAACCTAATCGGCGTCCCTCTTCACACGCATTTTCAACTAAAGTAGTGCCGATATTTTGACCGCGATACGCCGTATCGATAATCATAGATCGAAGCTCAGCCAATGATGGAGAATGAATATGTAGTGCGACAAACCCAACAAGTTTGTCTTCATTCATTGCTAAAAAATACGATCGTATATTGGTGGCTATTTCATCATTACTCCGTGCTAATATAACTCCCGTTTCAACTTCAGGCTCAACAAGCATCTGCATAGCAGAAATATCGTTGAGGGTTGGCTTTTTGTAAGTGATGTTCATTCAATATCACTTTTTAGTATTCGGTATAGGTGCTCTACGATTTTATCAACCCCTCGACGTTTTGAGTTTGAAACCATAAGCGCCCCTGGGAAGCGATTTTTAAGCTCATTGAGCTCCTTTTGGTTCAACTTGTCGATTTTTGTAAATATAGTGACAATAGATTGATCGGGGGTACAAATTTCATTTAAGTAGTGATCAACCGAACGGTCAATCTCCAAATCTGGATGACGGCAATCGATGAGGTGAACGTAAATGCGGATTTGTTTTCGTTCAGAGATAAAATTTGTTAAATTACTTTCCCAATCCGTTTTAAGTGATTTAGCAACTTTTGCGTATCCGAACCCCGGTAAATCCACGAATTTTGCACTTAGACGTTCATTCGTTTCTCGATCGGCAAAAACAACATCAAAATAGTTGATCAGGCGTGTTTTCCCTGGAGTGGCAGAGACTTTTGCAAGCGATTTTCGTTGAGTCAAGGTATTTAGTAATGAACTTTTACCGGTATTTGAACGTGCCATAAAGGCAACTTCATTTTGGTACTCATTTTCCGGAGTAAGCCTAATATTTGGCGCTGAGGTCATAAAGGATGAATCAATAATTTCTATCATTTAGGGGTACTTTTGGATTTTTTATCTTGGATGGTAAAGGTCATAATAACAGGCTCATTGTTTGCACTCTCAGCCGAAGCATGCCCATGAATCGTATTAACTACAACTTTATCCCCTTTTACTCGACGATAATCATCCATACGAATCAAATCAACTTTTGTAAAAAATTGGTATTCGTTTTCATTGGGAAGAAAAATTGCCGTTTGAGATTTACCTTTGTATTTTTCATTCATTTCGGTAACAATGTAAAAAGAAACGTCACCCTCTGCCAAATATTTTGTCGGTTTGTTCTCTTTATCGGTATAGATGGTAACCTTGGTGGCATTAAGTTCATCTTTGCCTTTAGTCACTTTGACATTCCCGTTAAAAACTGAGACCCCTTGACGCTGATCCCCTTTGAAAT
Source organism: Sulfuricurvum sp. (assembly GCF_028688295.1). Lineage (GTDB taxonomy): Bacteria > Campylobacterota > Campylobacteria > Campylobacterales > Sulfurimonadaceae > Sulfuricurvum. The sequence goes on along the minus strand of NZ_JAQTYM010000007.1, from coordinate 37,891 downwards.
TATCGGAGATCACTTTAAGTTCCTCAGACGAAGCCAAACAAACCATGACTGAAGATAAAATAAGTAAAAATCGTATCATAAAATTGTCCTATTTAAGTTGATAACGAACCTGTGCATTTTCAGCAGATACGGTATCGCGTTGGTTGTTATAGATGAGATTTGCCCCATCGATACGGTTTGATTTTTGGGTGATTACAAAATGATCGTTAACAGAAATTAAAGATTTTTTTGTCTCATACTTTGCATTATTGGATCGAAATTCTAATCCATCTTCACGGATATAATGGACATTCTCTTTGAGATCAATCACATCATTCCGGTATTCAACGTTACGTGAATGGATCGTTTGGAATAACTCTTTCGTATTATCGCTAAATTTCGCTGATGTTACCGTATAATATTCATCAAACTTTTTACCCTCTTTTCCTTCTAAAATATGATCAATCCCTTTTTTCGAAACTTCATAAAGGGTAAAGTCCATCAATTCGATTTTGGCAATCTCACCAGCGCTCTGTGAAGGAGGATAACTTGGGGTAAAATACCCATACATTCCTAATAATAACGCTAAAAGGGCAACAAAAAAGAGATTGATTGTCATTTAAAACCATTGATTTAAAAATTTTTCTTCTTCACCGTTACGACGAATCACTTTTTCAATCATTTCACGTACACACGCATCTCCACCGTTTCGCTCTAACACATCCGTAAAACTTTTCAAATATTCTGATCCATCTTGTGGGGTATAGGCTTGAGCTACCCATTGAAGCAGTTTATAGTCGTTCAAATCATCTCCGATAGCCGCCACTTCATGTGATTTTATACCGAGTTGCGCACATAATTCTTCAGCTACAGCACGTTTGTCTTTAACTCCTTGGTACAAATGGGCGATATCAAGCTCTTTAGCGCGATGTTCGACAATCGAAGAGTTACGTCCGGTAATAATAGCGGCAATATGTCCCATCTTTACCCATGCTTTAATAGCAAAGCCATCTTTTACGTTAAAATTTTTGAGTTCCAACCCATCGGCAGTGTAGGTAATCTTTCCGTCACTCATACACCCATCAACATCCAGAATAAGGAGTTTAATCATAAAACACCTTTGGTACTCGGCACGCCGGCACGTTCGTTTTTAGCCAACGCACGTCGAAGTGCAACAGCCAGAGACTTAAATGCTGCTTCTATGATGTGGTGCTTGTTTTTTCCGCGTACCATGATAATATGTGCCGTAATTCCAGCATTAAACGTAAGGGCACGAAAAAACTCTTCGGACAATTCCGATTCAAACGTCCCTATTTTCCCAGATACCGGAACATCATACACTAAAAACGGTCGGTTACTCAAATCCAAATCGCACGTCACTGCCGCTTCATCCATCACAATGGTGGCACTTCCGAATCGTTCTACTTTTTCAATAGGATAAATCGCTTCACGTAAAGCTTGACCTAAAACAATCCCTATATCCTCTACACTGTGATGATCATCAATGTGGACATCGCCATCACACGTTACTGTTAAATCAATCTGAGCATGCTTTGCAAAACTCTCTAGCATATGATCCAAAAAGCCCACTTTGGTCGAAATCGTACTTTTGCCTTCTCCGAAAAGTTGCAGTGACAAGTCGATATCGGTCTCTTTGGTTTGTCGTTTTTTGTGGATCATTTTATTCCCTTATGATAAAAGAGCCTTGAAAATGGCCCTGTGATATAAAATCTCTCGCTTCAGCTTCGCTTTTGAAGCCACCCAGCCAAACACGAAATAATCGTTTGTTATTATACTCTGTATCTTTAATAATTGCCGAATAGCCGTTGTAAGAAGCATACTTTTGTTTCGTACTTAATGCACCTTCGAATCGTTCAAACGAGCCTATTTGAACAAAAAAAGCATTTAGTACCGATTCCCTAGGACCTTTGGCCAAACTCGCCATATCAATGGTACGCATTGCACTTGGTTCAAAGCCCAGAACTTCAAGTGTGACCGGTGCAGTCCCTTTTTTATCGAGACCGATTTTCTGTGCGGCAACATAAGAAAGGTCGATAATGCGGCTTTCGACAAATGGGCCACGATCGTTGATACGAACAATGGTTTGTTGATTATTTTCCACATTAGTCACACGTACCACTGTATTCATCGGTAAAGTTTTATGCGCAGCGGTCATAGCATACATATCGTATCCCTCACCGTTACTGGTCGCTTTGCCGTGAAAATCATTACCATACCAACTGGCTCTGCCGCTAAAACTATCTCCAATACGTACCACTGTAGGATAATACTCTTTTCCAAATACTGAATAAGGACGCATTGTTGCGTGAAGTTCACCGTTTTTTTTGTACACATTTGATGGTGCAGATGCAAGTTGTTGTGAGGGATATTTTTGTGATGTTTTTGTTGGCTGGTAGGAATAGGAACCACTTTTTGTGGTACATCCACCGAGAATGATCGTCGTAATAATCAACAATGTTTTAATCATCAATGTTTATCTCCTCGCCTTCTTTCAATGTATTGGTTAAAAATGGATTTTTTAGTTTTATTTGATCAAGAGAAATATTATACAATTGTGCTACTGAAACAAGGGTTTCACCCGATTTAACGGTATGTAAACCACTCTTTTTTAAAAAGGGCTTATTAATAGGGATTTTAATCCGTCGATTTAGATTTTTACCCTCTTTTTCACCGATCATATTTTCCATCATAATAGATGCTTTTGGAACATTGTAACGACGAGAGAGCTGTTCAAGTGTTTCACCCGATTTGGCACGATGCATGACAAAATATCCGCTTAGCTTTTTGGTTCTAAATTTATGACGAAAATCATCCAATTTATCCTTTGGGATATACACCGGATAAGCTTGTTCGTTTGGAGGAATAATTCCTTTTTTTAGATGAGTATTAAGTCGAACAAGATTTTTTTTAGGCATCTCTAAAACTGCCGCAATACGGTCGATATCTTCTCCTTCCGGTAAATAAATGGTTATTAAGGGATTTTCTTGTGATGTATTCAATAAGAGATCGTATTGGATTTGGGATAAAAAAAGCTCATCCGTTGCCAACAAAGAGAGAGCAACAATTTTACGTATGTAGTTACGACTCTCGTTGGGGAGCAAACCTCTCTTTGGATCAGTCAAAATGTGAATATCATCCGTTCCCGCTTTTCGGATCGCTTTAGCGAGTCTGCCATCTCCACAGTTGTAGGCGATAAGCGCCAAATACCATTTACCAAATTTCTTTTTCAATGTACTCAAATAAGCGATTGCAGCGCGTGTTGATTTGACGTGATCTCGTCGCTCATCAACATACTGATTAATCTGAAGCCCGTGTAATTTTCCTGTCCTCTCCATAAACTGCCACAATCCTGCTGCACCTCTAGAAGATGATGATTCTACTCTTAGCTGTGATTCAACTAAAGCTACAAATATAAATTCACTCGGTAAATCTGATTGCGCGATAAGCGAAGAGAGCATTGGGATAAAAACATCAGCATTTTCAGATGAGTCTGCAAACCCGTTCAGCGTACATTCACGTTTTTTTTCTGCATACATATCGTGTAAATAGGGATCTTTGAGATAAGAGGGAGGAATATCGAGGTGATTTAATACTTCAATTTTTTTTCGATCATTCAGATCGAATCCTATGGAATAAGCATAAAAGGGGAGAAGTAAGATAAATACTAATAGCTGCCTCATATCCTCTCCATTGCACTATCCTAAACCAAATAGATTTTTAGCATTTCGGGTTGTCAAGGACTCGATAGACTCTACACTCATCCCTAACAATTCCCCCATTTTATCAGCGACAAAACGGGTATAAGAGGGTTCATTGCGGCTACCACGGTGAGGATGTGGAGTGAGATAAGGACCATCTGTTTCAATGAGCAATTTATCGTGTGGGATTTTCGGTAAAACATTGACCAACTTTTTGGCATTTTGGAAGGTAACAACACCCCCAATACCGAAATAAAATCCCTCATTAGCTAAGGAAAGAAGTTCATCATCGGCATTGTAGCAATGAAGCACTCCCCCAACTTCACCGGCACCCTCTTCTAAAAGGATCATTTTCGAATCGTGCGAAGCATCACGAATATGGACAATCAGAGGTTTTTTGACCGCTTTAGCGAAGCGGATATGTTTACGAAACACGTCATCCTGACGTTTTTTCTCGATTGTTTTTTCCTCGTCTGACCCCTCCAGACGAAAATAATCGAGTCCACACTCACCGATAGCGACACATTTAGGATGAGCGGCATACGTTTCAAAATCAACACTATCGATATGCTCCATATCATAGGGATGAACCCCCACCGCAAAATAGACATCATCGTAGTTTTCACAAATTTCAATCGCTCGCGCTAACGTAGCGGGATGAGCGCCTGGGATGATAAACGCTTCCACCCCTGCTTCTCGTGCACGATTCATCATCAGATCAAAATCTTCACGGTAACGTTCATCATCCAAATGGACATGAGTATCTATAATCATCTCTTAACCTCGAATCCGTTCAAATAAATCTCGGGCGAACCCACGTGCCTCATCACTGACACTCTCACCGCTGATGATGCGGGCAATCTCTTCGATTCTCTCTTCATCATTTAGCTCACGAACACGGCTCTCATCATCTTTATAGATTAAAAAGTGCTGTTGCCCCATCGAAGTGAGTTGAGGCTGATGAGAGATAACAAAAATTTGATAGTGGGTAGAGAGATGTCGAAGTACTTTCGCAACGCTCATCGACTCCTCACCGCTGAGATTCGCATCGATTTCATCGAGCATAAGGACTCCGCCGTTTTCTTGCATACTCTCAACTCCCAGTGCCAATAGCGCAAGACGGAGACGATTAAACTCCCCCGAGCTGAGTTTATCCAATCTGGTTCCCGCTAGACCCAAAATCACTTTATCCTCACCGCTAAAGCTCAGCGGTATAGATTCAAGATGGAGAGTTGCTTCTCGTAAATAGAGCATCCCTAAATATTCATTTAGTTTTTCCAATGTCCCTTTGAGCACCCCTTGACGGTTTTGTGAGAGCTCTTTTGCAGAAACTTCCAGCGATCCTTTAAGGAGTGCTATTTGTTTGACAAGATCATCTTTGGAGTGTTCTATCGTCTCATAGGATTCGAGTTCCAGTGCTTTTTGCTCACGATACGCAAGTGCCTCTTCCACCCCTCCATAACGCCGTTTCAACTCCGAAATCTGCTCTATACGATCTAAAATCGATTCAACCGATACCTCTTCAAGCTCTTCGAGACGCTCAGAGGCACTTTCGAAAATACTTCGAAGTTCATTCATCGCATCATCGAAAAATGCGCTATCTACTTCTAATAATCCTAACGCAGAGCTGACCGAAGATTCATACCCAAAGATTGATTGTGCTTCTGCAATAGCATTCTCGATTTTTTCTTTTTTGGAGAGCTGCTTTTTAATGAGGTTTAACTCTTCATCTTCTCCGATTCTAGGCTTTATCGCATCGATTTTGTTGATCTCATACAGAGCGAATTCTTTAAGTTCAGAGAGATTTTTCTCTTTCTCTTCAATCTCTTTGAGCTGGTCAGAAAGAGCTTTGAATTGACTATATTTCTCTTGATGTGCCTGTAATACTTGGAGATGATTTGGTGTGTGTGCACTTAGTCGCTCATCCAAAAGGTTGAGCAATGCCGAGGGTTCAAAGTCACTGTAGTCTTTTAGGCTCAAATGGCGAAGGTGCTTAGAACTGATCGATTCCATCGACGACTTTGAGGTGCTTTGGTTGTTGATAAAATAGCGGGTTTTCTCTTTTTTGACATGACGAAAAATATTGATAGATTCGTTTTGTAGCCCGTATCGATCTTCATCGATACGCCATGCTACACTCGATTCACATATCTGTGCGTCAACATTTTCCAACCCCACCGAAGCCAAAATAGAGCGCATTAATATAGACTTTCCGCTTCCACTGGGTCCGGTAAAAACAACCAGCCCCGGATGGAACTCCATCTCTGCCTCTTTAAAGGTTAAAAATTCTTTGAGATAAAACCTCTCGATCATTAATTCCCCCACCCCATTTTTTCTTTAAGGACTTCAAAATAGTTGAATTCTTTACGATGAATCAGATGGGCAACACCGCTGGCGAGTTTGATATTGACCGTGTCTTTGTGACTTATTTTGACAAGATCTTGACCATCTATAATGACCAAAGCACTGGCATCGGGAGTTTTCATCTCTATCTCAAAATGTCCTGGGAATACCATGGGACGCTGTGTCAGTGAATGAGGGCATATCGGAGTTAGCGCAAATACCTGTGAAAGGGGGAAAAGAACCGGTCCTCCTGCAGAGAGATTATAGGCAGTTGAACCTGTAGGTGTGGATACGACGACACCATCACCAAAATAGGTGTTAAAACTTTGTCCATCAACATAGGTCTCGATATGGATCATTTTTGCGATAGAGGGACGCGTGAGGACAATATCGTTAAATGCAAATACCTCATTGACCCCTTTGGAATTGTGAATCGTTGCTTGCAAAATAGAACGCTTGTCGATACGGTATTCACCATTCAACATCTTATCCACAAACGATTCGAGTTCCGCGAAATCAAGATCAGCGAGAAAGCCGAGTTTTCCCGCATGAATCCCTAATACAGGGAGCTGATAATGATAGGATCGGCGAACGGCTGAAATGAGGGTTCCATCACCACCGATGGTTACGAGAAAATCGCTATTTTCACACATCATCTCAAAAGGTTGTCCCATAACATCAATCATACCGCCGCTGATGTTATCGATGATCACTTCGATACCGCGTGATTCAAATATCCGCTTTGCTTCGAAAAACATTACTTTAAGTTCAGGAGTAGAAGGGCGAAGGATCATACCGACACGTTTAATATTAGTTAATTTCAAGCCTCATCCCTCTTTTTTATTTTCAATTATAACGAACTTAATGGTAATGGCACAATATTATGACCGTATGAAATATTCCAATGCAATTCCCTCACGTAATCCATCATCGATGATGATCGCTTCTTCCCATTGGGCAGCATCATAAATAGCGGTAACCATCAAAATTCCGGCAATGATAAGGTTTTCACGCCCTACCCCTACATAGGTACATCTGTGAGCACTATCCATCGCTAAAAGTTCGTCATACACACGATAACACTCTCCTAGTTTCAAATGAAACCCGTTCACTTTTTCAGGCTCATAATGATCATAGTCCATACCCAGTACATAAGCTGAAATGGTTGTCGGAGTCCCTGAGCTAAGTATCAAAGGGGAGTTAGAAGAGAGGTGGGGGAGTGATTCATTTATTTTATTTTTGAATAACTCTATTTTACCCTCTAAAGCAATCAGTGAATCGGCACTTTCACTCACCGTTACTATCCCCATATTTATGCTTACCGATTCTATCTCATTATTGCTAAACGATATTAGCTCAGTAGAACCGCCGCCAATATCGACCAATACAAACGATTCTGGGTTTATATTGAGTTGTTTTAATCGATATCTGACCGCCATCAGGGTCAAAAAAGCCTCTTTTTCAGCATCAATAACCGTGAAATGTATCGCTGTTTTTATTTCGATTTCTCTCAAAATTTCTGTAGCATTAAGTGCAAGCCGCATAGCTGCGGTAGCATAAGCTACTACCGTATGAGAAGAAAAATCGAGAATATTTTGTGCTTCATCGATAGCACCCAGAATCCGCTCTAATGCATTCATCCCTATACACTGTGTGGTATGTAAAGCCTCAGCGGTTTTTACAATTTTCTCAAAGCTTTTTCCCCATATATTACCATCAAATTCGATAAACCGAATGGTATTTGAACCTAAATCAATAGCAATCATGAGAGAGCAATATCAGCAATACGTATCGATGGGGTCCAAGCTTCATGCGAACCTTGACGAAGTGCATCAATATCAAGAGTGCTCGAATATCGCGCTTTAAAATAATCATATATAGTCAATATTCCCTCGTCTATTCCAAAGATTCCGACATATTGTCGAATCCCCTGCTCTAGTAGAGTTTGAGACTCTTTATTTTTTAGTTTTTGTTCCAATTGAACGCAATACGCTTGCGCTACCACTCCTGCCATTGCCGTGTATTTATCGGTAATACCAAAGTAAGGTTCAAAAACATTAAGTGTCTCTGAGGCTAACCCTTTTGCCGCTAAACGCTGCGCTTGATCCACTAGTATGTTCCATTGGCGTTCCAATACTTGTGCTTCTGGAGTCTCATAGAGCAAAGGGTATGAACTGAGATACGAAAATGCATTAGGAAGATTGCTGGACGCTATCGCATCATAGAAAAGGTGTTTGACACGAATAGTATCAGCCATCTCTTGTGCTTCAGCGGTATAATCGGGAAAGTTGATCAAAATTTCACACGATTTTCGAGCCGTCGCATAATCACCTTGCATGTAAGCTTTTTGAGCCTGAATGTAGAGTTTATCGGCATAATCCATGATCGCGTTGTATTCCGCGAACTCTTTTAAAAACGGATGCATTTTGATGAGATCAAAAAACTTCACAAAATCTCGACTTGCTATCACTTTTTTTAGATATTCATACATCCGTCGTTGATCGAAAAGCTGTTGGATCAGTACCGTTTTTTCCGAAATACCCCGATAAGGAGCAAGAAGAGTTTTCGCCTGTTCATCGCCATTCGGGGTTAAAATCAATTCTTGCACTTTCAAAAAGAGTTTTTTCCAGCGCAATTCCATTTTTCGATACGGCTCAGAATCTTTAAATGCCGGAAATTGTTTTACCATTGAATACGCCAACGGAAAACGCCCCTCTTCCACATATTTTTGAAATTGTGAATATTTCTCATACGCACGCATAATTTGAGTAATAAACGCATTTTTTTTAGGAATTCCAGAAAACATATCTAGCAATTCTTTGGCTTGATGGCGTTCATTTTTTTCCAGATGGTGTCGTGCTTTATTTAAGGTATCCGCCCATATACGCTCTGCTAATTCATAAGGTTTTGAGTAGAGAATCATAGGGTTTTCTTCAAGCACATCATAAAATGCTTTATAGCTTCTCTCACGCAATAACTGCATATGAGCATCTTCGTTTCCTAAGAGTGAATAAATCCGAACATTTCCTTCTAGAGTTCCTATGGCTAAACGAAATCCATCAGGTATAAAAGCGATGGTCGTGATCGATTCTGACTCTTTAATGTAACGTTGTTTTATCAGTTCAAAGGTCTGTAAATCGTATAAGCCGACATAACCTAGTTTAGTAGCAACAAAAGCAAATTTTTTATCCACACTTACCGTCATTGTTGTTACATCATCATTCATTTTTTGCAAACGCTTGATAATCTTGCCATTACGCATATCCCAGACGATCAGAACCCCCTCTTTGTCAACGGAAAGGAGTTTTGCTTCGGGTAAAAACTGTATCTTAATAATCGCACCGGTATGGCCCCGTAATTTCAACGGATGCTTCATCGTTGCCATATTGAGAAGGTTGATGGTTCGATCATAACTCCCCGTAGCGATCCACTGTCCGTTATCATTAAAAGCAACGGTTGAAATAAAATCGGCATGTGGAGGCATAGCAAAAGCTAAACGAGCGGTTTTAAGTACCCAAGCAAAAGCTTTTCCATCTTGACCACACGTGACACAGTATCTGCCGTTTGGATCCAATCCGACACTCTCTATCTCACCTTGGTGGCGTCCTACTTTATATAAAAGTTCTTTTTTAGGTACATTAAAGACAGCCGCTTTATTGCTTGAGGGTATCATCGTTATGGAGAGTTCCCCATCGGGAGTCATATCAACATGAGATCCTATAATCCGCTCATGCGATATGTTACTTTTAAATCCACCTACGACACTATACGTTGACAAATCAATGATTCGAAGCGCATTTTGGGCATCGATGATCCCAAGCTGGTTGTTGTTTAGGGTTTTAAGAAAAAGGATGGGAGCTTTTATATTAAATAATTTTAATGGTTCCATCTCTTCTCCTTTACTTTAGTGCTCTTCACTGCTTAAGTAGCGGTGCTCTTTTAGTAAGGCACGAATTTGTGACTGGTGATCTTCCCCTTTTGTCTCCAAATGAATCATCACATTCGCATCTCCATAGGCCAGCGTCGTCGAGGTTCGATCGTAAGCGATATGGACGATATTAGCATTCAACCCTTGAAGCATTTCGGTGAGTTGCATCAACGCACCCGGTTTGTCCACCAAAGTGACGGTCAGTTTCATTTTGCGACCTGATTTAATAAGCCCTTTTTCGATAATAATCGACAGGAGTGTGACATCGGCATTCCCTCCACTGAGGACAATAGCAACTTTTTTCCCTTTTAAATCATTTAATTTATCGTGCAAAACAGCTGCAACACCCACTGCACCAGCACCTTCTACTACCAGTTTTTGGCGCTCTAATAAAAATAAAATCGCATTGGCGATCTCTTCATCATCGACACTGACAATACGATCAACGCTTTCAAGAATATGTTTAAGGGTGATTTCTGATGTATCACGTACTGCGATTCCATCCGCGATTGTACGGACTGATGTAGTGTCAATGGCTTTTTTGGCTTCAAAAGACTCCTTCATCGCAGGTGCACCTACCGCACTCACACCGATTACCTCTGTTTTAGGAGAGAGGGCTTTAATTGCTGAAGCCATGCCTGAAATCAAGCCACCACCACCTACAGGAATTACGATTGCATCTAAATCATTCATCGCTTCAATCATTTCGATAGCAATAGTCCCCTGTCCTGCCATAACAGCTTCATCGGCAAACGGATGGACAAAAACCATCCCATGTTCATTACCATACTTCGACGCATATCCATACGCTTCATCATAATTACTGCCCGCCAAAATGACCTCAGCACCATAGTAGCGGACACCGTTTATTTTTGTCAGCGGAGTTGATTCTGGCATAACTATCAATGCTTTTATTCCAAACATCTGCGCTGCCATAGCAACACCCTGCGCATGATTACCTGCACTCGCGGCAATAACACCGCAAGAGCGTTCTTGTGCAGAAAGAGTCGCTATTTTGTTATAAGCACCTCGTATTTTAAAAGCACCAGTTACCTGAAGGTTCTCTTTTTTAAGATAAATTTCCATGCCGCTCTCTTCACTTAATCGTGGAGCGTAGGCAAAAGGCGTTTTGACTACCGTATCGCGTATACGTTCATGTGCTTTGTAGATTGTTTCTAAATCGATCAATTCTTCCCTTTATACGTGGATAAGTCGATGTTCGACCATACTGCAATGATTTTGAACCACTCGCATTCCATGTAGTTTTGCTTTTTCTGCCGCTTCGTTATTAACGATCCCTTTTTGGGCCCAAAACACTTTTACATCACCACGCTCAATGCATGCATCAGCAACCGCGTTCAGTGCGTCAGGTTTACGAAAGATATTAACCATATCAACGGTACCCGGAATTTCGAGGAGAGAACGGTATACTTTTTCGCCTAAAATTGTCTCTTCTTTGGGGTAAACAGGAATAATTGTGTAACCCGCATTTTTTAAATACTCCGCAACACGGTAGCTATCTTTGCTCGAATCAGGTGAGAGACCTAAGACGGCAATGGTTTTTACATCGTTTAAAATAGAGATAATCTCAACGCTAGATGCATTTACCGTAGGGAATTCACATTCCATAAAAGCTCCTCAAAATAGATAAAGTTTCTTATTATAGCTAAAATTTTTTACAGCCCTTTTTTGACTTCACCGATATAACGCTGTCTTGGACGTGCAATTTTCATTTCACGATCATTTTTAAGTTCAATCCATTGAGCTACCCATCCGACTGAGCGTCCAATTACAAAAATAATAGTAAACATTGATTTCGGGATTTTAAGGGCGGTCAGAATCAGTCCCGAATAAAAATCGATATTGGGATAAAGACGTCGCTGAATAAAATACTCATCATTCAAAGCAATGTTCTCTATCTTCTCGGCTATTTTAAGTAACTCGTTATTGACACCCAATTCATCTTTTAGTTGATCTAGAAGATGTTTCAGTATCCTTGCTCTGGGATCGAAGTTCTTGTAAACACGATGTCCGAACCCCATGAGTTTAAAATCATCGTTTGGATCTTTAGCACGGGCTATAAATTCGTCTACATTATCAACATTACCGATAAATTCCAGTTGAGCGATTACCGATTCATTCGCACCGCCATGTGCTCTTCCCCACAGCGCATTGATTCCGGCTGAAAGTGCAGCGTAAGGATGTGCACCGGTAGAAGCAACAGCGCGAACAGTTGAGGTTGAAGCATTTTGTTCGTGATCGGCATGGAGGGTAAAGATGGTATCGAGTGCCTTTATTTCAACATCACGAATTTCGAGATTTTCCCCAGGATAGGCGCGCATCATGTAAAGAAAATTTTCGGTAAAAGGGCGTTCTATATCAGGATAAATATAGGGTATCCCGAACATACGACGGTGCGTAAAGGCTGCTAAAGTAGGAATTTTTGCAATAATTCGCCGTGCCATTACCTGGGCTTCTTCATCATCATCAACATTAAGGTGTTCGAAATAAAAGGTTGAGAGTGCCGATACTGCAGAGGACATCATTGCCATCGGATGGGCTTTATCCGGAAATGCATCAAAAAGACGTTTTAACCCCTCATGAACAAAAGAGCGTTTACGCAGTTCAATATCGAACTCTGCTCGCTCCTTTTCATTCGGTAAGTGAGCATTTAAGATAAGATACGCGACATCAAGATAGCTTTTTTTCAGAGCAAGATCACTAATATCGTATCCGCGATAGGAGAGTTCACCTTTTTCACCATCAATGTAGGTAATACTTGAGCTGCAGCTAGCCGTAGAGGTGAACCCAGGATCATACGTAAACATCCCCGTATCATTATATAGAGTACGTACGTCAATCACATCCGGCCCGATTGTAGGATGTAAAATCGAAAAAGTATAGCTCGTGTTGGTTCGATTGTCAGTGAGGGTTACAGTGTCCATCGTCCGTCCTTCATTCTTCTCATAATGAGTAATATAGCATTATTTATTACAGTTTTGAAATTTTAAAAGAGTAAGAGGCTAAAAATTCCTCAGAAAACTTCCTGTTTTGTAATGGAAATAAAAGGTGTTATACAATGGTGAGAAAAAATGATTGAATCATGGTACTATATTTATACACATTAAAGGGAGAATTTCTGTGAGTTTAAAAAATCTCTATATTGGTTCATTGGAGTCGAATTCAGGATCGTTAATCGTCTCGCTAGGGATTATGGAACTGCTAAAAAGCCGTATTGATAAAGTTGCTTTTTTCCGCCCTGTTATTAACGATATTGGGCTACCGGACAACGATAGTGATTTCATGCTTAACTATTTTAATCTGAAACAAAACCCTATGAATTGCTATGGTTTTGGACTAAAGGAAATCGAATCTCTTCTCTCTGAAGGGAAAGAGTCACTCATCATTGAGACTCTAATCGAAAAATATTATGCCCTAGAGTGTGAATATGATTTTGTTTTGATTCAGGGAATGGATCAAGCCTCCTTTCCAAAAACCCTCTCCCATAATTTCAATCATCTCATCGCTAAAAATCTCCAAGCTCCTTACATCAGTGTAATCAATGCTAAAAACAAAACAGACGATCAATTACGCCATGAAATTGCGTTAGAAAAACTTTCACTTAAAAATGAACATGTTGAGCATCTCTCTATTTTTATCAATCGTTTAGAGAACAATGTATTTCACTATTTTCAAAATGAACCTCAAGATCAAACGATTCCTAGCTTTTTTATGCATGAAATCGAAGAACTCAATTCTCTGAGTGTTGGAGAGGTCGAAAAGGCCCTTGAGAGCGAACTGCTTTTTGGGAATGCAAAAGAGCTTGATCGGATTATTCGCCGTCCCAAGATTGCTGCGATGAACGTTGAGCACTTTTTGCCTCGACTTGAAGAGGGTGATCTCATCATCGTACCTGGGGATCGACTCGATATTATCTTAAGTGTATTAAATGCAAACTATTCCAAAGATTTTCCATCCATCGCAGGGATTGTTCTCACAGGAGGATTAATCCCTCCAAAACCGTTTATGGAACTTATACAGGGGATCAACTTTCTCAGTATCCCAATTTTAGCTACTCAACTCGATACGTATCGATGCGCACTATTTATTGATGGACTATCGCCCTCTTTTAATGCCAAGCATGTACGTAAAATTGCCCTTGCCATGGGTGAGTTTAAAAATGCCATCGATAGCAAACTGCTTCAAGAGCGGTTGCAAACTCTTCACAGTGATACTATCACCCCGGCCATGTTTGAGTACAGTCTCTACCACCGTGCCCATAAAGTACGGAAGCGTATTGTCTTACCGGAAAGCAGTGATGAGCGCATTTTACGTGCGGCTGAGATTCTATTACGGCGGGATGTCGTTGATTTGGTTTTGTTAGGAGTAGAAGAGGAGATCATGCACCAAGCCAATACCCTTAGTCTTGATCTCTCGAAAGCAATCATTATCGACCCTGCCGTATCACCACTAATGCAACCTTACATAGAAGAGCTTTATGAAATGCGTCGTGCCAAAGGGATGAGTATAAGTACAGCAATCGAAACGATGAGTCACACAACCTATTTTGCAACGATGATGGTCCATAAAGGAGATGCTGATGGAATGGTCTCCGGTGCGATTCATACGACGCAAGACACCATCCTCCCTGCCTTGCAAATCATCAAAACCATCCCTTCTATTTCACTTGTGTCGAGCCTCTTTTTTATGTGTTTGGATACTAAAGTGCTTGTCTATGCCGACTGTGCGGTAAATCAAGATCCTGATGCGGAACAGCTTGCTCAAATCGCTATTGCTTCTGCCCTAAGTGCTGCGTCATTTGGGATTGAGCCGCGCATCGCTATGCTGTCGTATTCAACTGGTACATCAGGGCATGGAGATGACGTTGAAAAAGTGCGTGAAGCGACCGCTATCGTCAAAGAGCGACGCCCCGACCTCCTCATCGAAGGACCGATCCAATACGACGCCGCGATCGATCCCGACGTTGCTAAAATCAAACTGCCGGGTTCACCCGTTGCGGGACAAGCGACGATTTTCATCTTTCCCGATCTTAACACCGGAAACAACACTTACAAAGCGGTACAACGCTCCTCAGGTGCCGTGGCTATCGGTCCGGTACTCCAAGGGTTGAAAAAACCGGTCAATGATCTCAGTCGCGGATGTGAAATTGCCGACATCGTCAATACCGTCCTAATCACCGCTATCCAAGCCCAAAGCGAGACCCTATGAGTATCCTCGTCATCAACGCCGGAAGCTCGTCGATCAAATACACTCTTTATCATTCCAAAACGCTAGAGAGGATCGATCACAATCTCATCGAAGAGATTCGAGATCACCACGAGGGGTTTGAAGTGATGCGCACCCAGCTGCTCATTCACGGTATCGACATTACCCAGATCAATGCCATCGGACACCGTGTCGTCCACGGAGGTGAGCGTTTTCATGAGCCGACCCTAATCGATGATGAGTTCCTAGCAGAAATCACCGCCCTCATCCCCCTCGCACCGCTCCATAACCCTGCCAATATCGAGGGGATCATCGCCGCACGTGCCATTGCTCCGAATGTTCCGAACTTCGCCATCTTCGACACGGCGTTTCACCAGAGTATGCCCCCGCAGGCTTTTCGCTATCCGCTGCCGCACGATCTCTATCATACGAACCATATTCGCCGTTACGGTTTTCACGGGACGTCACACTATTATGTCGCTACCCAAGCCGCACAGATACTCCAAAAACCGCTCGAAGAGCTCAATCTCATCACGTTTCATATCGGAAACGGAGTGAGTGCTTGTGCTATTGAGAAGGGGAAAAGTATCGATACCTCTATGGGGATGACACCGCTGGAAGGGCTGATGATGGGGACACGTTGCGGAAGTATCGACCCATCCATCATCGGATACCTGATGCGTGAAAAAGGGATGAATATCGATGAGATAGAGAGCATGCTGAATAAAAAAAGCGGTCTCTTTGCGATTGCCGGAACGAATGATCTACGTAGTGTCATCGACGCCAAAGATAGCGGAGATGAGAATGCCGCATTAGCGATCGATATGTTCGCCTATCGTCTAAAAAAACAACTCGGTGAGTATATGGCAATCTTGCGAGGTGTCAATGCTATCGTCTTTACCGGTGGGATCGGGGAGCACTCACCTCTGATCCATGAGATGGTGTGTAAGGGATTAGAGCATTTGGGAATCGGTTTGGATGAGGTGAAAAATCGCTCCAATGATATACAAATACAAAGTTCAACGAGTGCCGTAGCTGTCCTAGTTATCCCTACTGACGAAGAACGCCAAATCGCACTTTATGTTCAAAAATTTCTTTATTCTTAGCGACGATAATGCTGTAGCGCGTACATATAGGAGTTTCTCTCGTATGCTGATGGATTATCGGTATGGAGCAAGGAGATCGATCCTTTCATTTGTTCTATCGAATCATACTCGTATTTCTCCATCCATTCTGTCATATTAGTTAATATATTTTTGATTTCCCCCTCCCCTTTTATCAGCAATAGGGAAGCTAAAGCCGTCGCATCCGCTCCGCTCATCATCGCTTTTAGTACATCTTCTCCACTATGAATTCCCGTATTGGCACAGAGCGAACAAGAGAGTTTTTGATACAAAATTCCGCACCAGCGTAGTGTCTCACTGAGATTATAAGAGGTGGTGATGTTGGCTCGTTGTAATACGCTAAGGAGTTCCAAATCAACATCGACTAAGGTAGGATTATCAAAAATACTTAATCCTCTCGCTCCAGCTTCGACAAATCGTTTTGCCATATTGGCAGGATTGGAAAAATAAGCGTTCATTTTGACATTAATCGGCAATGATACCTCACGTGCAAGCATGGCTACCGTTTCAACATACATCTGCTCTACAACGCTTCCCTCTAAATCAATAGTGGTGGGGATATAGGTGATGTTGAGTTCAATGGCATCGGCTCCCGCTTGTTCAATCTTTTGTGCATATTTCACCCATCCTCCGGCGGATACGCCGTTTAGGCTGGCGATCAGAGGAACATCAACTGACTCTTTTATACGGTGTATCTCATGGAGATAATGGTCGGCTTGAAGATTATTAAAATCCACCTCACTTGGGAGATAGCTGATTGCTTCCGCATATGAATCGCTATTTATGTGTAAAAAATGGTCAATTTGATGGATATCATGGTTGATCTCCTCTTCAAAAAGTGAATGCATGATAACAGCCGCTATACCGTTATCTTCGAGCCTTTTAATGCTCTCTAGTGAAGCCGTAAGGGGGGATGCGCTGGCAATCAGTGGATTTTTAAGCAAAAATCCTAAAAACGTCGTAGAGAGATCCATTATTGTACCTCCTGTGCAGGTTCATAATACTCATGTAGATTTTTATAGCGTGCATAGAGCGATTGCGCCGTATGTGCCGCTGTCGTAAGAAACGATACCGCCGAGACGGCATTCATTTTTTCGGCCATTTTAAAGCGTGTTTCGCGGTACATGAAATCTTTAACATCGATTTTTGGTCCCTTATAATCGAGTGTCATCGGATTTTCTCCTGCTTTGATTTTATCGGGGTTAAACCTGAATATCGGCCATAAACCACTATCAACCGCTCTCTTTTGCTGATCAAATCCGTAGCGTAAATCGTATCCGTGGGCAACACAGTGTGAATAGGCGATAATGATAGAGGGACCATCGTAGCGCTCCGCTTCGACAAATGCTTTGTGCGTCGCGCTGTCGTTAGCCCCCATCGCGACTTTCGCGACATAGACATTTTCATAAGCGATGGCCATGGCGGCTAAATCTTTCGGCAATCCCGCTTTTCCCCCTGCGGCGAATTTTGCCACCGCTCCCGTCATCGTCGCTTTGGACTGCTGTCCTCCGGTGTTAGAGTAGACCTGTGTATCGAGTACGAGAATATTGACATTTTTCCCACTCGCAATTACATGATCAAGCCCCCCATAGCCGATATCATACGCCCAGCCATCGCCTCCCATAATCCAAACCGATTTTTTAACCAAATAATCAGCAAGTTCGATGAGGGTTTTGGCTTCATCATTCTCCAATTTCTCCAGAGCAATTTTGAGGGTTTCGACCCGCTTGCGTTGAGCATTGATCTGAGATTCTTCATGCTGATCGGCACCGAGTATCTCCTCCACCAAAGACTCATCGAGATGCGGTTTTAGAGATTCCAAAAGTCCGCGTGCACGATCGTTATGGGCATCGATAGCCAAACGAAATCCCAGTCCGAATTCGGCGTTATCTTCGAAGAGCGAATTAGACCATGCCGGTCCTCTCCCCTCGTCGTTTTTACGCCACGGTGTGGTAGGGAGGTTTCCACCATAGATGGAGCTGCACCCCGTAGCATTGGCGATCACCATCCGATCCCCGAAAAGCTGTGATGCGAGTTTCACATACGGTGTCTCACCGCATCCCGGACAGGCACCGCTAAACTCAAACAGCGGTTCAAGAAACTGTGACTCTTTGAGATTACTGTGATCGAGTTTCTCCCGATCCATTTTAGGGAGTGAGAGGAAAAATTCCCATTGCGTACTCCCCGATTCACGTATCGGAAGCTGCGGCACCATGTTGATCGCTTTGAGGTTGGTCTGAGATTTGTTTTTGGCGGGGCATACTTCGACACAGAGAGCACATCCCGTACAATCCTCTACTGCCACTGAGATGGAAAAAAGATCGTTTTCACCGAACTCTTTTCCCTTCGCTTTTTTGGCACTGAACCCTTCGGGGGCATTTTGGAGGAGAGATACATCAAAGATGTTAGAGCGAATGACCGAATGGGGACAAGCGCCAACACATTTGTTACATTGGATACAGGTATCAGCGTCCCAAAACGGGACTTCCTGTGCGATGTTACGTTTCTCATACTGTGTCGTCCCCGTAGGCCACGTACCATCATCGGGTATTTGCGAAACTCGCAACTCATCCCCTTTAAAAGCAGTAATTTGACCGATTACATCGTGAACAAAATCACTCATATCCCCTTTGAGTGTCTGTTGCAATTCTAAGGTAGAGTTGATCGAGGTGGGAACCTCAATCTCATAAAGATTTTCGAGGGTCGTATCAACCGCTTTGTAGTTCTCTTGGACGATCAGATCCCCTTTGGAACCGTAGCTCTTTTTGATGGAGCCTTTGATCTTTGCTATCGCCTCTTCTTTGGAAAGAATGCCGCTGATGGCAAAAAAGCAGGTCTGCATCACCGTGTTTATCCGTCGCCCCATATTGGAAGCTTGTGCTACTTTATACGCATCGATGGCATAAAATTTGAGCTTTTTAGCAATGATTTTCTCTTGCGTTACGCGAGGAAGTCGGTTCCATACCTCCTCTCTCTGAAAGGGAGTGTTGAGTAAAAATACCGCTCCCTCTTTAGCAATCTCTAGCAAATCAAGTTTTTCCAAAAATACCGCCTGATGAACCGCCACAAAATCGGCTTTTTGGATCAAATAACTCGAACGGATAGCCTTTTTGCCGAATCGTAGATGCGACGTTGTCATAGAACCCGATTTTTTCGAGTCGTAGACAAAATAGCCTTGCGCATAATGGTCTGTTTCGGTACCGATAATCTTGATCGTATTTTTATTAGCCCCTACTGTACCATCAGAACCGAGACCATAAAATACCGCCTGAAACTGATCGGGATTTTCAAGGATAAAATCATGGTCATACTCTAGCGACGTATGGGTGACATCATCATCAATGCCGATCGTAAAATGGTTTTTCATTTTCTCTTTGGAGAGCTCATCAAATATGGCGATAATCATAGCGGGGGTGAACTCTTTGGAGGATAATCCATACCGCCCACCGATAATACGAGGCATCTCAAACCCTAAAGAATCCGAGTTCTCGAACAATGTCGTCACCACGTCGTGATAGAGGGGCTCCCCTAAACTTCCCGGTTCTTTGGTACGATCCAATACGGCAATGGATTTGAGTGTTGAAGGCAAAGCGGCGATAAACGCCTCTGCTGCAAAAGGGAGCGCTAAGCGTACTTTTATCAGCCCTACTTTTTGACCTTGAGCATTTAAATATTCGACACTCTCCTCCAACGCTTCGGCACCCGAACCCATCATGACGATAATCCGCTGTGCATCCGCAGCTCCGACATAATCAAATAGACGATACGTTCGCCCAGTAAGTGTAGCGAAACGATCCATTTCATTTTGGAGGATTTCGGGCAATGCTAGATAATAGCGGTTGACACTCTCACGCCCCTGAAAATAGACATCGGGATTTTGGGCCGTACCTCGCAGAACTGGATGATCAGGGGTAAGAGCACGACGACGATGAGCACTCACCAAATCTTTATCAATCATAGCTTTGAGAACATCAACGCTTAATTGCTCAATTCGGTTCACCTCATGAGAGGTACGAAATCCGTCGAAAAAGTGAAGAAACGGTATACGTGAACGCAAGCTTGCGGCTTGGGAAATGAGGGCAAAATCGTGCGCTTCTTGAACCGAGTTGGAACACAAAAGGGCAAATCCGCTCTGCCGCACTCCCATAACATCTTGATGATCTCCGAAGATCGAAAGTCCCTGTGCCGCAAGCGAACGCGAGGCAACATGAAACACCGTCGAGGTGAGTTCTCCCGCAATTTTATACATATTAGGGATCATCAGTAACAACCCCTGTGATGCGGTAAAGGTAGTCGTGAGTGAACCTGCTTGTAACGCACCGTGAACTGCGCCGCTCGCTCCCCCTTCGCTTTGCATCTCGTATACTTCAGGGACGCTACCGAAAATATTTTTTTCTTTTTTAGAGCTATAAAGATCGCTAAATTCCCCCATTGCCGAAGAGGGTGTGATGGGATAAATGGCGATAACTTCATTGATTTTATGGGCAACGAGGGCAACAGCTTCATTTCCGTCAACGGTGATTGTAGTAGAATCATACATGTAATAGCTTCTCCTGAGTAGAGATTTTCATTCTACATTGTAGTATAAAATGGTTACATAGTACTACAAAATATTATAACCATCCACGATTACGAAAATAAAGAAGGGGAATAACCGCCGATACTATCATGAGTAGCAGTGACATCGGATATCCCATACTCCATCCGAGTTCCGGCATAAACTTAAAATTCATCCCATAAATACTGGCGATCAAGGTCGGTGGCATCAATGCAACACTGGCAACCGTAAAGAGTTTAATAATCTTGTTTTGTTCGATAGTAGTTTGTGCTAAAAAAAGATTTTGTAGATTGTCTAGTGTGTTGTCATCGATCGCGATAAATTCGATCAGGGAATTGATATCTTTCATCATGATAACAATGTCTTCTTTGATCGGTTTTGAAAGCTTGGGTGATTTTGCCATGGCAGTAAGAATCCGTCGTTTATCAAAAACCGATTGACGCACTTTTAGAGTGAACTCTTGTAATGTTGAGATTTTTCTGAGCAACTCGATGGAATGGCTCTCCCGCTCCCATAAGAGTTTTTTACGTATCTCATCGCTCTCACGGGAAGCATATTCGAGTAAATCAGCATCTTTATCGATACGGATATCAAAAATCTGCATAAAAATATCGTATCCGGAGGTAAGCTCTTTGGGATGTGAGAGGAGCATTTTACTCATCATATCAAATGTTTGAAGTTCACTGTCCCGCACACTAAAGAGAATATTGTCCTGTAATACAAAACTCACACTTTCATTATAATGCGATTTTGCACTCTCCACAAAAAAGAAAGAGACAAAAAAGTAAGAATTAATCTTGATTAACCTGCTATCTTCCCAATAACGGGAACTTTGTTCAATCTCCTCACGATCATGTTTTGTCGGCAATTCTAGGCCAAAAATATCTTCGATCTGTTTAATTTCCGTCGAACTTGCTTGCAATAAATCGATCCACATTATCTTCTCATGATCAATGGATAAAGCGATATCACCTAACTCCGATATCGTAAAATTCTCATGATCACGTGTATAAAATCGTACCATACGCTACTCTTTCCTTATTTGCGATCCAATTTTTCAAATCCGGGTAGGACTTTCCCCTCCAACAGCTCCAAACTGGCTCCGCCTCCGGTGGAGATAAAACTGAATTTCTCTTTTTCTCCTGCTTTTTCTACGGCATCGGCGGTATCTCCACCTCCAACGATACTAAATGCATAACTGTCCGCGATGATAGAGGCAAGCTTGTAGGTTCCTTTTGAAAACTGGCTGATTTCGTAAATCCCCATCGGCCCATTCCAAATAATCGTATTAGAAAGATCAATCGCTTCGGAAAACAGTTTAAGCGTTGCGGGGCCGATATCAACCGCATGAAAACCTTCTAACACATCTTGAACCGGTGTAATCTTGATATCGACAGGGTGCTCGATCGAATCGGTAGAAACTACATCCACAGGGAGATAGATTTTGACACCATGCGCTTTTGCCTCGGACAATACCTCCTTGGCAACCTCTACGTAATCATCTTCCACCAACGAAGCTCGCATATCATAACCAAGCGCTTTTAAAAAGGTATTACTCATCGCACCGCCGATGATTAATTTATCGATTTTAGGGATGACGGAGGTTAAAAGGGTGATTTTGGAAGAGATCTTAGAACCGCCAACCACCAAAGCGATAGGACGAATCGGTTTTTCAAGTGCTTTGGTAAACGCTTCTATCTCTCGCATCATTAAAAAACCGGCTACTTTTGTTTCGACATAATCAGCGATTCCATAAGTAGATGCATCTTTGCGGTGAGAAGTTCCGAATGCATCGTTGACATAGACATCACAGAGGTCTGCGAGCTTTTGGCAAAATGCCGGATCATTCTTTTTTTCACCCTCATAAAAACGGATATTTTCGAGGAGAAAAATACGCTCAATAGAGCAATGGGTATTTTCGGCTTTTAGTTCATCCAAATCATCGATAAACTCCACTTTTTTTTGAAGCAATCGTTCCAGACGTTTTTGGAGATGACGGAGCGTATAGCGCTCATCATAGCCCCCTTTTGGTCGCCCCAAATGACTTACGAGGGTAATAGAGCAAACATTATGATCAATGCAGTAATTGATTGTGGGAAGAGCCGCGCGTATACGGCTATCATCAGAGATTGTATATTGTGCATCCATAGGGACATTAAAATCAACACGGATCAAAACTCTTTTGCCAGTCAGATCAATATCTCTTAAACTCTTAACCCCGCCCATTGTGAATATATTGCTGATCATCTCGATTCTCTTTTTTTAGGATTCCGATATGATGACATAAATACCATTCATTGTGGTTACATTTGTAATCGTTCTGTCGGTACACACTCAGAACTTTTTTCAATTCAATTGTATCTCTACTTTTTATTTATATAAATCTATTTGGAAGTGAGGCTTTAGCCTCGCCAAAATGCGGGACTAAAGCCCCACCTCCGATTAGTTATAGGTATCACCTGACGCCTAAATTTCTGACGTAGCCAAGGGGTTTTACCCCTTGCCCCCCTTATTTAGTTTTGGCTTTTTGTCATGCTGAACTTGATTCAGCATCTTAGATTCCCTATCAAGCCCTAAAGGATTTCCTACGGTCATACAAAATGACGGGAAAAATTCTGCCTATCCACGTTTTATTTATTTTGTGTTATAATTTTGGTCTAATTTCCTTCGGGACTACTCTTGGGGCAACCCAAGGGGAACAACTCACAGCTTCATCAATTCTCTCAGTTTATTTTTCAGTTTCTCAAAATCTTCTTCGCTAATCGTACCGATCTTTCGTTCCAACCGTTTTGCTCATGTCCAATGTTATGACCCATCCGCATATAGTACACTTCGCGTTCTTTGAAAATCGGAGAGGTTAAAGTGTCCGTCTCTTTTTTAACGCTGTTCCATTCGTCGAAATGTTCATTCACACTTTCCCCTTATTTTAATTCAGACTGTTCACATTTTGCTTTTTTTTCATATTTTTCAAATAACTGATACACTTTTTCTTCTAAAGCGTTCTTATAGTATTTATTTATTTTGACTTCTAATTCGCGTTCCAAAGTAGTTCTAAGAACAATTTTTAATTTAGGTTTGAATAAACTATCAAACAGTGTTTGCTCTTTCACACACTGCTCTATAGCTGAATCCAAAAAACGAAAAATATCTTGTGAAAATTTTGTTTTCTCTTGATAGCCTACATCTTGGAGTGGAATTTCCCAAAATTGTCCAAAAGAGTTCCATCGTTTAATCCAAATACCAATAAAATCAATTCTTTTTAATGATTGTTCAGAAAGATTTATCACTTCAAAATTTAAAAAACATTCCGTTGGTTTTGAATTTACTGGAGATGGTGTACCAATAGCTTTAATCTTAAAATGGCGTTTATAATAAAATTCATACACTGCCCATCCAAATGCTGCAATTGTTGCACAATCAGAAGCTATTCCAAGACTATCTTTAAAATCATAAGCCACTAATTCCCCTCCACAATCCCAATCTCATCCTCACTCAAGCCATACAATATCATATTAATATCTTTGAATTGTTTTTTTAAAAAAAATGACAAATTATGTGCCTCACTGTTAAAGTGAGGAGATTATAGCAAAAGTTACTCGTTTCGTAAAACGGTCAATACGTCCACTTCAGAAGCTTTTTTCGCAGGATACCATGCAGAGAGCAAGACGATGACAAACGCACCGATAATAATAGAGAAGAAGTCGATAACACTAAGATCGAGTGGTAATGTCGAAGTAGGATAGACATCGGCAGGCAATGAAATGATTTCAAATGTTCCTAAAACCCACATCCCTAAAAACCCTAAAACCGCCCCCGTCGTAATCCCTAACACACCGATCACTACACCGAGAATCAAGAAGATTTTTTTGACCTCCCCTTTTGATGCCCCCAGTGAAATCAACAAAGCTATTTCACTACGGCGATTCATAACGGTCATCAGTAATGAGGAGATAATATTGATTGCGGCGATTAGAATAATAAGCATCAAGACAATAAAAAGAGACATCTTTTCCATTTTAAGGGCGGCAAAAAAGTTGGCGTTATCTTCCCACCATCCTCGAATACTTACACTATCAGGAAGGACGGCACTGAGTCGATGAATGTCTGCTTCGGGGTTAGCTGAATGGATATGAATACCGTCGTAAAGGTTTTCAGGTATTCCTAAAATCCTCTGAAGGGCGTCGATAGAGGTGTACGAAAATCCTTTGTCATACGCGCTAAGTCCTGAGTTAAACGTGGAAATGACCGAAAAACGTTTTATTTTCGGGGTTAGGGCTAAACCTCCCGGTTCCATTTGAGTGAAAATGTAGGTTAGTTTTTCACCGTCTTGAAGGACGAACTGCTCTTTAAGCGTTTGCCCTACCATCACTTCAAACCCCTCAGGGACACCGTTTTTCAATCCTTCTGCCAGTACGGCATTTACTTTTGCTTCTTCTTTAAAGTCAACACCAAAAAGATAGCCCCCCTCCATCTGATCGCCACTGCGTGAGAGGACGGCTGAGGTGATGTAGGGGCTAAATGCAAGTTCAGGAAAGTTTGAGCGTAATTCATCGACGAGTGCCGTATCGACAGTTCCGAAAAATTTGGGTTGGATGGTGAGGGGGTAGTTCATGACGGTCAGTTTCTTTTTAAACTCGTTGTCGAAACCATTCATCAATGCCATAGCGATGATGAGGACCATAACCCCTAGTGCGATTCCGGAGAATGCGAGAAGTGCAGAGAGAAAGATAAACGGCTGCTCTTTGTCAAAGCGCAAAAACCGTTTGACGAGAAAAGAGACAATATTCAAGAGGCAAATACCCCTTTTTTAGGTCCGCTTTTGCCGCAGCAATTTTTGTATTTCAAGCCGCTTCCACATGGGCAATCTTCATTTCTAGCAATTTTTTTCTCTTCTACCGGATTCTCTTGATGATTAAGAGACATTCTAAAAGCTTCTTGTTTTTTTTCAAGCTCCATTTGACGTGCAAACGCTTCAGCTTCTTCCTCTGCATTATCGACTCTAAAACGGATAATATGGAGCGTTTTAATAGTGTCGTACTTGATCGTTTCTACCAATTCGGCAAAAAGGTTATAGCTCTCTTTTTTATACTCAACCAACGGATCTTTTTGGTTGTAGGCACGAAGTCGGATACCGGTTTTCATGCTGTCCATTTGGTAGAGATGTTCACGCCACGCCGTATCAAGAGTTTTAAGATAAATTTCACGTTCGATATCATTACGGAGTTTCGCTTCCACCACAGACATCTTCGTATTGTATTCTTCGCTTAGATGTTCTATCATTTGTGTACGGATAGCATTAAACTCTTTTTCACTGAAGAGAGAAACATCGATATCGGCATTCAACTCTTCTTTCAACAATAAAACAAGACGCTCAAGATCAATCTCTTCTTCCGGTGTCCCTTCAAAAATAGCACAATTTAAGAGAACACGATTAATATACTCAACGCGAATTGCATCAATTTTTTCCCCAACGTTATACTCAGGATCGAGAAGTTCGCCACGGAAACGGTAGACTATTTTACGTTGCTCGTTCGCTACATCATCGTATTCAACGATATGTTTACGTCCTTCAAAATGCATATTTTCGACTTTTTTCTGCGCTTTTTCGACCGCACGTGTTACCATGGCAGACTCGATGTATTCACCGTCTTCAACACCTAAGCGTTCCATAATCGATTTGATTTTATCGGAACCGAAAATGCGGAGAAGATTATCTTCGAGTGAAAGATAAAACTGAGACGTTCCAGGGTCACCCTGACGACCGGCACGTCCGCGAAGCTGGTTGTCGATACGGCGATTTTCATGACGCTCAGTACCGAGGATGTAGAGACCGCCGAGTGCTTTGATCTCATCATCTACCTTGATATCAACACCACGACCTGCCATGTTCGTCGCGATGGTTATTGCACCTTTGGCTCCTGCATTTTTAATGATTTCACCCTCTTGTGCATGGTTTTTGGCGTTCAGCACGGTGTGTGGGATTTTTTCTGCTTTTAGGAGTTCATGCAATTTTTCCGATTTTTCAATGGAGGCGGTACCGATAAGCATCGGTTGCCCTTTTGCACTGAGCTCTTTAATTTTTTTGATAACGGCTTCAAATTTTTCTGATTCGGTTTTGTAGATCAAATCATTCAAATCCAATCGAACTACCGGAACATTCGTGGGGATCGAAATAACGTCGAGGTTGTAAATTTGAGAAAATTCGGTTGCTTCGGTTTGCGCCGTTCCGGTCATACCACCGATTTTGTGGTAAAGACGGAAATAGTTTTGATAGGTAATATCAGCGAGCGTTTGCGTCTCTTCTTTAATAATAACCCCCTCTTTTGCTTCCAAAGCCTGATGAAGTCCCTCTGAATAACGACGACCTTCAGACAAACGTCCTGTAAATTCATCTACGATTACTACTTGATCATCTTGTACAACGTAATCAACATCTCGTTCAAACACATTGTTGGCTTTGAGCGCTTGGTCGAGGTGGTGAGAGAGCGCCGAATTTTCAATACTGTAAAGGTTATCAACCCCAAAAAGTTTTTCGGCATGTTCAATACCCTCTTCGGTAATAAGGACTAAGCGATCTTTTTCATCAACACTGAAATGTTCGTCTCGAACAAGTGCTTTAGCAACGGCATCCGCACGCGTGTAATTTTCAAGTGTACGATTAGTAGGACCGGAAATAATCAAAGGGGTACGCGCTTCATCGATCAAAATAGAATCCACTTCATCAACAATTACATACGCATGTCCGCGTTGAACCATGTGCTCTTTTGAGTAGGTCATGTTATCGCGGAGGTAGTCAAAGCCAAATTCATTATTGGTACCGTAAGTGATATCACACGCATACTGTTCACGTTTGGAGGCAGGGTTGTAACCGGTTTCTACCAAAATACCTGTCGTATATCCTAAAAATGAATACAATTCAGACATCTGTGTACCATCACGAGAAGCGAGGTAATCATTGACCGTTACAACATGAACCCCTTTTCCATCCATCGCATTGAGAACAACCGGTAGCGTTGCTACTAAGGTCTTACCCTCACCTGTTTTCATCTCCGCAATACGTCCCTCATGCAAAACCATCCCACCGATCAGTTGAACATCAAAATGACGCATACCGAGGATACGTTTACTTGCTTCGCGGGTAATGGCAAATGAATCAACCAATACACTTTCCATTGTTTTTTCATTGTTTTGTACTGATAGTTTCAAAACGGCAAAAGCGCTTTGTAATGCTTCGTCGCTCATCGCGGCAAAGTGAGATTCACGAGCATTGATCTGTGTTACACGCTTGAGGTATTTTTTGATTTCATGATCGTTTTTGGTACCGAAAATTTTTCCGAAGAACGTTTGGAGCATTGAAAGCCTTCATTATGAACAGTATTTAAAAAGTCGCTGATTTTATCATAGGAAATATATAGTTTTGGTTAATATGGATTGGATACAATTCGTTTATCATTTAAAAAAGGACAATTTGTGCGTTTTATTCTCTTTTTCCTTCTCACCCTCACCTCTCTCATGGCCTCACCAATGGAGATCAATAGTTTTAACTCAAAGTTTGAGCAGACAATTACCGATGATAACGGAAAAACAATCCGCTATACCGGAGAATTATGGGCCGCAAAACCACAAAATGCACTCTGGATCTACCAAAAACCGATTAAAAAAAGTGTGTATGTTAATGCTCAAAAAATCACCGTTATCGAACCATCCATCGAACAAGTAACCCTACGAAATCTCGATGGAGAAATCGATTTTCTCCAGATTGTTCAACACGCCAAAAAAGTTGACGATCATAAGTATATCGCAACTGTAAAAGGGGAAAAATATACGATAATATTTCGTGATAATTTACTGACCTCCATCAGCTATACCGATGGATTTGACAATAAAGTACTGATTAAATTTACAAATCCATCACAAAATAAACCGATCGAAACCTCAAAGTTTAAACCAAATATTCCTGATGACTACGACGTCATCAAAGGGTAAAGGAGCTAAGGCAAATTAAGCTTTAGCACCATTTAATCCTTATATTTTCTCCTCCTCCTAACACAATTAAAATTTTCTGTTTAATTAGACAACCATACTTCATGTTCTAAATAATGACAATACTTGCTACACATAATTAAATTACACCAATAATAAACATCTAAAAATTGTATTTATTTATTAATATTTTAATATAAAAGTTTTTGTAAAGAATAAAACGATAAGATGTCACTTCAAAAATAACATTAATTCATATTGTATGACAATAAATAGTGTACTGGAGCTGTTTTGTATAGCATAATTCTTACCCCAATATCTGAAGAGTCACCTTGTGGTATTGATACAAAATACGATGATATATTTCTATCTATCGAAGCAGAGATCGATAAAGCCAATAGTTTAGTGGAAGGATCGATTACTAATTGGCGGCTTGTGAGTGAACTGAGCGAGCATCTCCTCTGCGAACGTAGCAAAGATATTAAAATAGCATCATGGTGGGCATTTGCACAATTTAAGCTCAATGGGTTTGACGCTCTTGAAAGCGCACTCCATACCCTGAACTCGATGATGCTTGATTTCGCTCAAGCACTCTTCCCTCTCTCAAACCGTGTCAAATTCAATGCGCTGCAATGGTTTGAAACGATTTTAACTCCTCATCTAACGCATGATCGTAATTTGGCGATTCCACATCATCAATCTGAG
The DNA here is from genome assembly GCF_028688295.1 of Sulfuricurvum sp. GTDB lineage: Bacteria > Campylobacterota > Campylobacteria > Campylobacterales > Sulfurimonadaceae > Sulfuricurvum. Next base: position 8,326 of record NZ_JAQTYM010000007.1, on the reverse strand, counting down.
CTTTTTTTAGAGCTGTTCAAATCATTTCAATCTGCTGTTAAAACGACGACAGAGAGCGAGACTCTTTTATTTAAAGAGGTGATTAGACTCCTAGAAGAGGATAAAAAAGCTCGTGAAGAGAGTGCTAAAAAATCAATAGCCCCTACTCCCTCTAGTGAGGGATCTTCCAATGAAATATCAACCGATGCCGATGCGATCAAGATGCTCAACACCATCAAAAAAAATACCGAGATGCTCAGCCGATACTGGAGAAACAAAGAGATAAGCGATCTTCGCTCCATCCGATTGACCCGTATGATCTGTTGGCTGGAAATTGATGGTCTGCCTGAGTCTCAAAATGGGAAAACCATGTTGAATCCTCCGAGTTTTGAGCGTATCGAAGAGGCGGAAAATTGTGTAAATGCTGGAAATACAGCCGAAGCTTTTGAGATCTTAGAAAGCATCCTTTTACGCTCTCCGTTTTGGCTTGAGGGACATTTCAAAGTCTATAAACTGTTGGAATCAGCGCAACACACACAAGCTGCACTGGAAGTCAAAAATATGCTCATCAGTTTTATCCGTTCCAATGAAAAGATAAGCGAGCTTAGTTTTCGAGACGGTACACCGTTCGTTCCATCCGAACTCAAATCGTGGATGAATGAAACTATTTCAACGGAGGGTTCAAACACCCTCAGTGGGGGTGAAAAAGAGAATGAAAAATACGAGTATGTAAGAGAGAGTAGCTTCGCACTTTTGAAAAAAAAGGACACGGTAGGGGCGATGGATCTTTTACAACGCTCATTTCGAAACGGAGCCGATAAAGAAGAGCAGTTTAAATGGCGTCTTTTACATGCAGAGATTGCGATAGAAGCACTAAAGCCGCAAATGGCAATCGCATTGATAGAAGAGCTCGAAAAAGATATTTCTCATTTTCGACTCGAAGAGTGGCAACCAGACCTCGCAGCACAAGTCTACAAACTGTTACTCAATTCGTTCAACCGCACTCAGTTGGATCATTCGAGATTAGAGAGTGCTTACCAAGGGCTTTGCCGAGTCAATACGGCTGAAGCTGTCGACATCAAATTTTAAAAGGAGTCATCATGAATAAACAGTCCGAATCACCGAAAGAGAGAATTAACGTCACCTATAAACCGGCGACAGGAGATCAATCTGAAGAGATCGAAATACCGTACAAAATCACGGTTTTGGGAGAATTTAACCCTAACGAAGAGAAAAAACCGGTTGAACAAAAAAAGGTGATCAAAGTCAACAAACAAAATTTTAATGACGTTCTGAAAAATCAGAATTTATCATTGGAATTTACAGTACCCAATCGTATGGCGGATGAAGCAAGCGATATGACGATCAATCTAACCATCGAAAGCATGAAAGATTTTTCACCTGAAAACATCGTTGAAAACGTTGCTGAAATGAAAAAGTTAATGCAGCTTCGCCAATCACTGATTGCGTTAAAAGGGCCTCTCGGCAATGTACCGGCATTTCGTAAAGCGATTGAAAATGCTATTTCTGATGAAGCAGAACGTCAAAAACTTCTCGATGAATTAACATCAACACACTAAAGGATAGAGACGAATGACAACCCAATTAAGCGAACAATCATTTAACCCGGAATTTAGCGGCAATCTTTTAGACAACATCATTGCAGAGACCAATCTTACTCGCGAAGATGAGACCTACAGTGTTGTCAAAAACGGTGTCGGTGCCCTGATCCAAGAACTATTAAAAGCAGGTAACTCTGAAGAAAAAGTAAACAAATCGATTGTTGATCGTATGATCGCACAAATCGATGCAAAAATCAGTGCTCAAATGGACGCTATTTTACATCACGATAAGTTTCAAGCACTCGAATCAAAATGGCGCGGACTCTATATGCTCGTAGAGCGTACCGATTTTAGAAGCAACATCTTGATGGAGATCATCAACGTTTCCAAAGAGGAACTCTTAGATGATTTCGAAGAGTGCCTCGATATTACACAATCAGGTTTGTACAAACATATCTACAGCGCCGGTTACGGACAATTCGGAGGAGAACCTGTCGGAACGATTATCGCCGATTACCAACTATCCCCTTCGAATGTAGATATCAAATTTCTCAACAAAGTAGCATCAATTGCGGCGATGAGTCATGCTCCGTTTATCGCAGCGGCAGGACCGAAATTTTTCGGACTAGAGAGTTTTGAAGGATTACCCGATTTAAAAGATCTCCAAGATGTTATGGGTTCACCCCAATTCGCAGGATGGAGAGGGTTTAGAGAAACCAATGAAGACGCACGTTATGTCGGTTTGACACTTCCGCGCTTTTTATTGCGTGCTCCGTATGATCCAGAAAACAATCCGATTGCAAAATTTGTTTACAAAGAGAACGTATCTGATAACCACGAATCGTATCTTTGGGGTAACACCGTGTACGCCTTTGCAAGCGCACTGACCAACAGCTTTGCCCAATACCGCTGGTGTACCAATATCATCGGTCCTAGCAGCGGTGGTGCAATTACCGATCTTCCGGTTCATGCGTTTGAGAGTATGGGGGATGTCGAGATGAAAATCCCGACCGAAGTGTTAGTCTCCGATCGCCGCGAATATGAGCTTTCTGAGCAAGGATTCATCCCTCTAACCATGCGTAAAGGGAGTAATAATGCGGCATTTTTCGCTGCCAATTCAGCGCAAGCGCCAAAACTGTTTGCCAATACCCCTGAGGGTAAAGAGGCGGAACTCAATTATAAATTGGGGACTCAGCTTCCGTATCTTTATGCGATTACCCGTATGTCACATTACATCAAAGTATTGCAGCGTGAACATATCGGAACATGGCGCGAGCGCTCCGATTTGGAACGTGAGCTAAACCGCTGGGTTAAACAATACATCGCCGATCAAGAGAACCCAAGTGCTGAAATTCGTAGTAAACGACCGTTTAAAAAAGCACAGATTCTCGTCGAAGATGTCGAAGGAAATCCGGGCTGGTATCGAGTAAAAATGTCGTTGCGTCCACATTTCAAATACATGGGTGCAAGCTTCGAGCTCTCCCTCGTCGGAAAATTGGACAAGGAATAAAAAATGGCGTACAGAGGGAGTTTGTTTGAGAGGTTATCATCCTCTGCGATGCATGTAAAAGCATCCAATGATGAAGAGGCGATGTACCAATCCATCGCCAATAACCTTTCACGAATTTTTTCTACCAACGCAGGGTCGGCTGAGACGGTTCACGACTATGGCAGACCCGATTTGAACAACATGCATCAAAGTCAAAAAGAGTCGATCGAAACGGTCGAAAAAAGTGCCGAAATCTGTATCCGAAAATATGAACCACGTCTCTATAACGCCCGTGTCGGGATCTCTCGTGAACGACTCGATGTTAATGAGATGAATGTTTATATCGAAGGGTATCTCAGACTCAACAGAGTTCAAAAGAAAGTGACGTTTAAAGCAAATTTATTAGGAAATGGCGCGATTAAGGTTTTAAAAGATGACAATTAACGACTACTATCTTCATGAGCTCGGCTCATTACGAAAACTGGGGGAAGAGTTTGCCCTGCGCAATCCCGGTTTATCTCCTTATCTCGCAAAAGAGGGGCAAGACCCCGATGTTGAACGGATGCTTGAGGGATTTGCTTTTTTAACAGGACGCTTACGTCAGCAGCTTGATGAAGAACTCCCTGAAGTATCACACAACCTAGCGCAGCTCTTATGGCCGAACTATATTCGTCCGATTCCGTCGTATTCTATCATCGCGTATGAACCTTTACGCGATCAAAGCATCCCTCATGTCGTTCCGCGTCAAAGTGAAGTGTTAAGCACCCCGACACGCGATGGGGTGCAGTATAAATTTCGTACCTGCTACGATACGGTAGTTCATCCGATCGAAATCCATCAAAGCAAATATATCGTACACGGCAGTAAAAGCCAACTCGAACTTGATTTTATGATGAGTTGCAAAGGGTCGTTAGAGTTATGTGAAATGGATAATTTGCGGATCTATCTCAACGGCTCAAAATTCATCGCAAAAGAGCTTTATCTCTATCTCATGCAATACACCGAAACCATAGAGGTAGAGGTACTCGACTATCAAGAAGAGGTATTGCGTACCGTTCACCTACCAACACGTTCGATCACTCCGGTCGGGTTCAAAAGCGATGAACGGATGCTCCCCTATTCTCAAAATATTTTTGATGGCTATGTGGTCCTCCAAGAGTATTTTGCGTATGAGCAAAAGTTTCTATTTCTCGATATTAACAATCTAGACAAACTCTTTGGAATCGAAAAAGAGATATTAGAGAAAAGCCGCCACTTTAGAGTGCGCTTTTACTTTTCAAAACGGCTTGGTTCTGCCCAGACGTTGAGTAAAGAGAACTTTGCTCTTTATTGCACTCCGATCATCAATCTCTTTGAAGTCGATGCTATTCCGATTCGTAAAACCCCTCTCGAAGAAGAGTATTTGTTAAGTGCTTCAGAGTTTGATCGTGAAGAGAGCGAAGTCTTTTTGGTAGATAGTGTCCGAGGATGGATACCGAGTAAAAACTGCTATGAAGATTTTTTGCCGTTTGAATCGTTCGATTATGGGGATCATGATGAATATTACTCGGTACGGGTTCGCCTCTCTGATAATTCTGAGAGAACCTACAGTTATATTCGCTTTGCCTCTGCAGATGGGTTGTTTGAACACAACGATTATGCCAATGCAACCGTTTCGGTAAAACTATTGTGTACGAATCGATCCCTCCCCTCTACCTTACCGTTGGGAGAGATTTGTATCTCTGACCCCCATTCGACTGTCTCACATTTGAAATTTAAAAACATCACTATACCGACTGAGAGCTACCCTCCTCCCATCGGTAACGATTTTTTATGGAGAATTATCTCTAATATGTCATTGAACCACCTCTCGCTAACCGATGTCAAAATTTTGGGTGCCATCTTAAGTACCTATGACTTTTTAGGGGCGCATGACATGAAAGTCAAGAAAAAGAATGAGCTGATGATTAAAGGGCTCCTCTCTATTTCCCACCAAAAAACGGAGATGATCTATCAAGGGTTCCCGATACGCGGTATTCAAACCTTTTTAGAGATCGATGTATCCAAATTCACCGGTATCGGTGAAGCCTATCTTTTTTGCAGTATATTAAACGACTTTTTCGCCCTCTACTGCAACATAAACTCCTTCCATAAACTGGAAGTGAAAATGATCGATCATGATACTTTCAAATGGGCTCCAAAAATGGGCTATCAACCTCTACTGTGAGTGCATCGATGAGTACAGAAGAGATTAATATTGCCCTCAAAGAGATCGTTGCGCGCGCAACACTCCCGCAGGCTATCCGTATATCGATGCAGTATTTGCGTGAGTATTACCCAAAACTGAGCAGTGATGAGCTCTATCACAAAATCTACTTTCGTGCCAATCCAAGTCTAGCATTCCAAAAATCGGATCTCTCGGCTGCGGTATTGAAACGAAACAGCGAGGGGATGTTTATCGAACTTACCCTCAACTTTTTGGCTGTTTTCGGGAGTTCATCCCCGCTCCCATCCCACTACAGTGAGATGATTCTCCAAAGTTCCGATAGCGATAATGTCCTCCGTGATTATTTGGATATATACAATCATCATCTCCAAAAATTGGTCTATCCGATCTGGATGAAGTATCGCTATTACATCCATTATCAGCACGATTTGAAAGATACCTTTTCTAAATACATGCTATCTCTTTTAGGTCTGTACCACGAACATAATACAAAAACGTCACGCTTGAATCTCCAAAAGCTGATGCCATATCTCGGGATTTTGAGCATGCGTCAAAAATCATCAGGGATGCTTTTGCCTATCTTAAAACATTATCTCTCCCATGAAGCGATAGAGATCGAGCAGTGTATTACCCACACGATTGCGATCCCCTCATGGCAGCATTGCAATCTGGGGAGTGCCAATTGTACACTCGGGAGCGATTTCCTCGCCGGAGAATCGATCAAAAGTAAAAACAACAAGTTTCGGATTGTTTTAAAATCGGCGCAGTGGGAGGATTTGATCGCTTACAGTGTTCATGGCACGAAAATGGACAAAGTAAACGATCTCATCGATTTTATGCTCCAAGAGCCGCTTATATACGATGTTGCATTACACGTACAAAACGATCAAATCATCCCATGTGAACTCTCAAATCCACAGTGTGGTTACCTAGGGATCAACAGCGTCATAGGGACACCCCAAGAAAATCTAGAAGTGCTATTTACTTATCAAGGAGACAAATGAAACTCGATCTTAAAAAACTGGTGGAAACACTGGATCTTAACTCTAAACAAACCCTTCAAAATGCGGCACAACGATGTATCGCACGCGGCGGCGGAGAAATTCTGATTGAAGATTTATTATTTGTATTGCTGGAAAACGAGTACAGCGTATTTAATGCCCTCTTAAAACAATATACTATTGCTTCGGAGCATATGCTCAAAGTACTGCAAAGCGGTGTCAAAACACAACAAAGCGAAAGCAGCAGTCCTGTGTTTTCACCCTCTCTTGTACAGTGGTTAGAAGATGCCTATATGTTCGCCAAACTGGAGATGGAGCTAGGGGAGATCACCGAAGCGGCATTGTTAATCTCCATGCTTCAAAACAGCATTAAATACTCCAATACTGCCTATTTTAAAGTACTTGAAAAAATCGATGCTGCCGAGGCGAGTTCACTAATCCAAGGCTTGGTTAAAGAGGCATCCATCGTTAAAAATCCACCCACCTCCAAAAAAGCCCAAACCACCTCCGAAGAAGATCTCGAAAAGTTCACAACCGATGTAACCGAGTTAGCACGTGAGGGGAAAATCGATCCAGTACTCTGTCGAGACGATGAAATCCGACAAGCCATCGATATTTTGTTACGACGCCGTAAAAACAACCCGATTTTAGTGGGTGAAGCGGGGGTCGGTAAAACGGCGGTGGTAGAGGGATTGGCTCTCAAAATTATCAACGAAGAGGTTCCGGTACAACTTCATGGTGCGAAATTGCTCTCGCTTGATTTAGGGGCGATGCAAGCGGGTGCTAGTGTCAAAGGGGAGTTTGAACGACGCCTGCAAGGGGTAATCAATGCGATCCGCTCCAGTACTCAATTTATCATTTTATTTATTGATGAGTCTCATACCCTGATCGGTGCAGGTGGAAACGAAGGGGGAAGCGACGCTGCTAATCTGCTTAAACCGGCTCTCGCTCGTGGTGAATTGCGCACTATCGCCGCAACAACATGGCTGGAATATCGTAAATATTTTGAAAAAGATGCCGCCCTCTCACGCCGATTTCAAAAAATCAACCTCCTAGAACCGAGTATCGAGGATGCGACCACTATTTTACGCGGTATTGCCCATAAATACGAAGAGGTTCACGGAGTCTATATCGAAGATGCCGCACTACAAGCCGCAGCGTCCCTCTCAGCGCGTTATATCACCGGCAGACAGTTACCGGATAAAGCGATCGATGTACTCGATACTGCATGTGCTAATGTCAAAATCAGTAAAACAAACCGCCCCTATAGCATTCAAAAAATTGAAACGGAACAATTACGACTCCAACAAGAATTAGAATCGCTCCGTCGTGACGAAGCAAATGGACTTAATGATTACAGTAAGCGGATAAAAGCGTTGAATTTCGAGTTGAAACAACGGGATAAGGAGCTAAAAAAAGCTGAAAATGAATACGATAAACAAAAAAAGCTAGTAGAAGAGATTATAAAACTACGCACTTTAGGGAAAAAAGATGCGGCTGCGAAAGAGCATCAACGCCTTTTAGCGATGCAAGAAGAGTGCCGCTATATCTATGACAATGTCACAGCAGAACAAATCGCCGAGGTTATCGCATCATGGACAGGGATTCCTCTGGGGAGTATGGTTCAAGAACAGGCTAAAAATGTGATGCTCTTGCAAGAGCGAATGAAAAATCGTGTTATCGGACAAGATCAGGCTATCTCTTATCTCAACACCTTTTTACAAATTGCAGCAGCAGGATTGAAAAATGAAAATGCCCCCTCAGGTGTCTTTTTACTCGTAGGTCCAAGCGGTGTCGGCAAAACTGAAACCGCCAGAGCCGTAGCCGATCTGCTCTATGGCGGAGAGCAATTTTTAACCACGATCAATATGACCGAATTCCAAGAGAAACACACCGTTTCACGTCTGATCGGATCACCTCCGGGATATGTCGGATATGGAGACGGCGGTCAACTCACCGATCCTGTACGTATCAAACCTTATTCAGTGGTGTTACTCGATGAGATCGAAAAAGCACATCCTGATATTCTTAATCTCTTTTATCAGATTTTCGACAAAGGGATCGTCAACGACGGTGAAGGGCGTGCCAT
>NZ_JAQTYM010000006.1:19260-67827 GCF_028688295.1 Sulfuricurvum sp. | reverse complement strand
ATAGAAGCGGCACTTGCCGCCGTCGATGCCGAAGTCAAAGCACTATTGTATAACCAATCTCTCTCCCTAAGTGATAAAGATGAAAAGATGTTGCCGTTATTACGAGAGAGTAAAGTGTTAAAACAGACGTATGAAGATTTGTGTTACTTGAGAGATAATCCGCCAAGCAGCCCAGGGGGTTGCAAAGCTGGAAGTTATCGAGAAGAAAAGTAGACATTTCTATCTGCTAGATTATATTTTACTGGTTTAAATCTTTTTCCAGAAGTGCAATCGATTGAGCATTAAGCTCTCCGGTAATATCAAGTAATAAAAGACGGTTGTTTAATACTTCATACCCTGCATTGATTAAATCCCTTTTGATTTCAAAGAGTTTTGCACGGGCTTCTAAAAGATCAATAATACTTTTTAATCCCGCAGCATGTGCTTTTTCAACCGATTCAACATAAAGATGTGCGGAGCGTTCCGAATCTTTTAAATTATTATAATTTTCTACACTGTAGTGAGACTCTTCCCATGCCTCTTCGAATTTTGCGTTTGTCTCTTGAGAATAGTATTCACGCTCTTGCTGTGCAGCATCTAAAAGAAGTATCCCCTCTCGTACACGCGATTGGACATATCCACCAGCATAAATTGGGATACTCATCCGTACAATTGCCTGATTGTCATAGATATGTGTTATTGGATCAGCAGAATTCGTCTCTTTTCGAGTTAAGCTCAAATCGACTTTAGGATAGTGTTCATAATTTCGAATTGCAACTTCGTCTTCAGCTGCTTTGACAGTGTACTTAGCTGATTTATAGAGTGGATTTTCGTCTAGCTTTTGATTGAGTTCACTTTTATTTATAATCCAATGAGAAACATCGATCATTTCAAAATTAAGTTCATGAAGTGCTTCAATCGGCTTACCGATCATATTTTGTAAACGAAGTTTCGCAATTCCAGCCCTTTTTTGCTCAATTGCATAGAGTGAACGAGCTTTGTCGCGAGCTATCTTTGTCTCAAGAAAATCGATTTTATTGGTCAATCCGATCTTTAACATCTCTTCAAGCTGTACATATTTTTGCTCATAATAGAGTTTTTGAGCGCTCGCTAATTCTGCACTTTTTTCACTATGTAAAACACTAAAATACGCTTTTGACACATCCAGCCCTACTTGTTGTTGTTGTGCTTTTAGTTGTTCCAATGCAGATTCGTACTTACTTTTTGCTTGATCTAAACCACGCCAATATTCAGGTCGGAATATGGGCTGGACTGCTGAAATCGAATAATCGGTATAGTTCTCTTTTGTCGCTTTAGAAGAGGCTTGATAAGCATATTCATACCTACCAACCGATACCGTTCCTTGAATTTGCGGAAATAATCTAGAACGAACTTGCTCGATCGATTCACCGTTTGCTGCGGTTTTTAAATACAACGACTGGAGCTTCGGCTCATGCTTCAATGCCAATTCATAGGCAGTCCCTAATGTTAAAGGCTCTTGCGCATTTGAAAGCAACGCAAAAACTGCTAACGTAATGACAGATAAAAGAGGATTACTCTTCATTAAATGCCTTTGTAAACATTTGTGTCAAAGGTTTAATCATATAATCCATAAAGGTACGACTGCCAACCACAATCATTGTCTCCACAGGCATCCCTGATTGTAGTGAGAGCTGATTTTTTTGTAGTTCTTCTTCACCTTCAGGTGTTATTTGAATTTTAACCGGATAATAAAGGCTCTGTGTTTGTTCTTCTAGCACTGCATCCGGTGCAACAAAAATTACTTTTCCTTCCACAACATCTAAAGATTTAACATGAGCAAAATTGGGAAAACGGATCTCTGTTTCGAGTCCAACACGGATATTTGTCACTTCATTAGCAGCTACTTTCCCCTCTATAATCAAAGGCTCTCCACGTGGAACAATCTCTAAAATGGGCTGACCTGAGGGGATAATCCCACCAATTGTATGTATCTTCAAATTTGTCACTACACCCTCTACCGGAGCTAAAATTACTGTACGTTTCAGCGTATCTTTTAAAGCACTGATACGGCTTCGCAAATCTGAAAGCTCCATGTGTACCTGACGTAGGTCACTTGCGATCTGAGTCATCAGTGTTTGTCTTTGGGCGGTTATTTGTGCATTCATCTCTGAAATTTGTGCTCTTGCGCGTGAGATTTCTGTTTTTGCATTCGCAATTTCACCCTCGATACGTACTTTTTCACGCTTAATTTCGCGTAATTTTATTTTATCGATCAACTGCTCTTTGTAAAGAATTTCCCACTCTTTAATTTCCTCACCGTAAGAGGTAGAAAGGCTGTTTTTGGCAGTAATAATTGCTTCCAATCCCTGTATTTGATTTTTCAATTGTTCAATTCGCTGAAGTACTATCATTTTCTGATCGGATAAATCTTGACGACGTACTTGGAATTCTTGTCGTTGCCCCTCGATCAAAGTAGTTTTTGCAATGGACTCTTCCATCTGAGCCAACTCATCACTAAAGGCAATGGTATTTAATCCATCCCTCTCCGCAATCAAACGAGATTCAAAAGCGAGGTTTTCAAAAAACTTTCCTTGTGCAATTTCTAATTGAGCTTTTGCTTGAGTCGTATCGAGTTCTATTAATGGCTGATTTAAATGGACAATATCACCATCACGCACTAAAATTGCTTTGACAATTCCACCTTCTAAGTGTTGAATAACACGATTATTAGAAGCTACAATTACTTTCCCAGGAGCGGGAACGGCACTGCTTAAAGGGGCCAATGATCCCCAAATTCCGAAGATTCCAATCAACAATCCTAATACAATCCATCCCAATCGTCGATAACGTCGATCATCCGTTTCTGGCGTCGGAGCAGATGGAGCTTTTATCAATTCTGTTGTATCGATACTCATCCTTGAACTCCTGGCATAGCTGTTTTTGGTGCGAGAGCAGCAATCACTTCATCTCTTGGACCGAACATTTGAAGCTGTCCATCACGTAAAAATGCAATTTTATCGGCATTTCCCAAGATTGATGGTCGATGGGTGATTAAAATAACAGTAGATTGACGTTGCTTCATCTGCAGCACGGCTTGTACCAATGCTCGCTCCCCGGCGTCATCAAGATTAGAATTCGGCTCATCAAGGACAATAATTTTAGGATATTCATAAAGAGCCCGAGCCAATCCAATACGCTGACGCTGCCCTCCAGAAAGTGCAATTCCCCCTGGTCCGATAGGGGTATCGTACCCTTTCGGTAACTGCAAAATCATCTCATGGACCCCTGCAACTATTGCCGCTTCCACGACCATTTCAGGCTTTGGTTCAGCATAGCGGGCAATGTTTTCACTAATGGTTCCATCAAACAATTCAATATCCTGCGGGAGATAACCGATGAATGAGCCCAAAACACTTCTATCATAATGGCTTATCTCAGCGCCATCGATTCGAACTTTCCCAGAATGCAGAGGCCAGACCCCTAGCATCGCACGTGCCAAAGAGGATTTCCCTGCTGCACTCGGTCCAATAATCCCAACAATCTCACCCGCTTTAATCGAAAGAGACACCCCTTTAAGTGATGGGGCTTGTGCCTCTGGCGGAACAACTACAATCGATTCCAAATCGATAAATCCTTTTGGCTGAGGAAGAGCGGTTGGAGACAAAGCTTCCGGAAAATCTTGGAGCAGTTTCCCAAGTCTCTCATATGCTCCGCGTGCCCCGCTGAATTGTTTCCAAGTATTAGTCATCAAATCGATCGGAGCGAGTGCTCTCCCCATAATGATCGATCCCGCAATCATCATCCCCGGTGTTACTTCACCCACTATCGCTAAATACCCCCCGAGTCCTAAAACAAGCGACTGCATCAGCATGCGAAGCGTTTTAGAGAGGTTTGACCATAACCCTGCCTCATCACTGGCGCGAGATTGCTCATTTAAAAATGCGATGTAACGCGCATACCAGCGTTTTCGAACATTCTCGTGCATCCCCATCGCTTCGATGATCTCTGAGTTACGTAAACTGGTTTGAATAAAACTTTGAGACTGCTGGAAGTAACGATTGGATTCTTCAAGGCTTTTCTTTGTCCGTTTTTCATTGATAATCGTTAATGTAAACGCAACAATTGCTGCAAAAATAGCAAACCACCCTAACCATGGATGAAATAAAAACATAATACCAATGTAAATCGGAATCCACGGCGCATCGAAAAAAGCAAATAACGGAGTTCCCGTCAAAAATTGCCGTATCTGCGTCAAATCACCCAGTGGTTGAGAGGTAGATTTACCCGGATTTTTGTTAGAGAGAGCAAACATAGCATTAAAAAGTCGGGTTGACATTTTCGCATCAATCGCATTTCCAACACGGATCAATATCCGCGAACGCACAAACTCCAAAATCCCCATGACCCCAAACATTACAATAACAATGAGCGTAAGCATCAGCAATGTTTCTTCGCTCCTACTTGCCAAAACCCGATCATAGAGTTGAAGCATGTATAGAGGTGGAACTAACATTAAAAGATTAATGAAAAGACTTATAAATGCAGCAAAATAAAAAGCGTGTTTCGAGAGTTTGATGACACCAAGCAGTTCGGAACTTTCTTTAGATGAAGGGTGTTTATTCATAAAATATAGGAACCTTGGTTAAAAAAGTTAAAATTAAGTACGATGGATTTTAGCATAATAATCTTTACAGTGAATAAGATAAGTCAAAAGGAATTGAGGTTCTCTCCCCTAACTAATTACTAGCCCAAGCAAGGGCAAAGAAAGGAGAATAAATACGAAAAAGCTGGAATTAGAGAGATTAAGCAGCTGCTAAAACTTTCTCAACCGCTTCATCAAAAAGATTTTGGTTCATTCCATACTCTTCGATAAGCTCATGGGCATTTTTGAGGGTATCATCGGTGATTTTACCATCCAGGCTAATCGCTTCTTTCGCTACTTTCAAAAATTTTGCCATCTCTTGGGTTTCGGGATCGGACGCATCTTCGGGTTCATTGGCAAAACGGATCAAATGAACCAAATCAGGATCAAAATTCCAGCGGAAAAAGAGGGTTGCTGTAACGTCCTCAGATTTTGAACCACAGGCGACAATTTCCGCTTGCTTAATTGAAATCCCTTTTTCTAAATTGCTGCTCAATAAAGCACTCTGATTTGATTCAATTAAATAGCGACTGATGACTACTTTACCCAATTCCAACAAAAATGATGCCAATGATAAATGAGCGAGAAGTGAACGGTCTACTTTAGATACCCAACGACTGACAAGAGCATTTTGAAGCTGTGAACGTGCCAAATAGGTATCTTTACTCATCCCATAAGGTGAAAGATCAAGCTCCATACACGAATTTGCGGCTGAGGCGATCGTAAAAGTACGAACGGCTTCTCTACCTAATAATGAAACTGCAGTAGCGATATCGTTGACCGTTCGGCTCAAACCATATAACGGGGAATTCGCAGTTTTTAGAATGTATGCCGTAATAATCGGATCATCTTTAATTGCGTTTGCCATATCGGACACCGTAGCGTTCGAATCATTAAAAACCGCTTCTACTTTTTGAACGGTTTCTGGTAGCATCGGAACGTGCTCAATCTGTTCCATTAATTCAATTCTCATCGCAATTCTCCAAAATAATTTCTTATAGTTCTGAAAGGATTATAGATCATTATAGATTAAATTTATTCTTTAAGGGTTGCTTTTTTATGAGATTTTGATAGGAGTGTGATTAAAAGGGTAGAAAAGAGACTCCCCCAGATACCTGCGGCACAAAACACGTCTAGGTGTGCTGCTGTATTCCTACCCTGACACGATGTCTAAACGCACCCTTGCACAGGTCTAGAGGAGAGGTGGAATTATAGCGGTTTCGCTTTATAAATGCAAGATAGTATGATTTTAGGAAAACGATACGGAACTTTTTTTGCTTTATCTTTTCAACCTAAAGTTTTTACCCTTTTGGCCGATTTACCTAACAATAAAAAGCAAAAGGATTTGCTATGGCTGGAACCATTAATTCACTCGGGATCGGGTCTGGTGTTTTGACATCAGATGTTATTGATAAACTAAAAGCAAATGATGAAGCATTAAGCATTACCCCTATCACGAATAAAATCACCCTTGCTGAGCAAAAAAGCAGTGCATTAGATTTACTAAAATCTCTCCTCTCTACGTTCAAAAGCAGTGTTAGCGCATTGGATGAAGATATAACGTTTCAAAAACGGAGTGTCAATGGTACAACAGATGGAGTAAAAGTGACTGCAGATGCTGGGGTTTCGGTTCAATCGTTCTCTATCAGTGATACTGAACTCGCTAAACAATACGTTAGTCAATCGGGTAGATTTGCTTCTAAAACCAGTCTTGTTGCCAATGGAACAGGGGCCATGTCTCTTGCAATCGATGGAAAAACTTATAGTATCGATTATACATCCTCTACAACGCTCGAAGATTTGGCAAGTGCTATTAATAACAAAGCGGGAGATAAAATCAAAGCATCAATTCTCCAAGTAGGAACTGATGATTATCGAATGGTTTTAACTTCCAATGCAACAGGGACGTCTCAAAATATCACCTTATCCGATTCAACCGGCGGATCTTTAGACTATGCACTCTATCAACAAAAAGATATCAAAGGGAGCGGGTCGTTTACTGCTACCAGTTCTTTGGTTACATCCAGTTCAGTGACACAATCAACCAAATTTTCGCTCTCACAACCCCTAACGGATGGGGGAATATCGGTCGAGATCGGAGGTGTTCTTTACAATGCTGATTTTGATACCGATCATACAACAACACTAACAAATTTCAAAAATGCAATCGATGCAAGTGGTCTCTATACTGCAACCATAAACGGTAATGATGTCACGATTAGTGCCAACACTGCGGGAACCCCCTACACCATCACAACCCCATTTACTACCGTAGATTCCACTGCTCTTGCATCAACGACCGATATGACCCCAAGTGTTGCAGGAACCTATAACATTACCATGAATGGAACGACTTACAATATTGCTTATGATGGAACGACAACCCTGCAACAATTATCAGATAATATCAATACCGCAGTAGGAAGCAGCGTTGCGTCAATAAAACAAGTAGGAAGCTCGTACCAACTCATCCTCCAATCAACGGCTACGGGTAATGATGCTACGTTTAGCATTTCCGATACCGGAGGATTTCTCGATACAAAACTGACAACCGGCATGATAGACTATGCGCCAGCAGAAGTGATACAACAGGCATCGGATGCCAGTTTTAAATACAACGGTATTACGATCACCCGCAGCAGCAACGAAATTGCCGATCTTATTACCGGAGTCACGATCAATCTACTCCAAAATGGCGACAGCACCAATATTGATATAACCCAAGATGTCGATGTAATCGGTAATGAAATGAGTAACATGGTTTCAAGCTATAACACGCTCATGGATCAACTTAATTCTATGACTTTAGCTGATGTTGAAAATGGCAAAGTAGGCATTTTCAATGGTGATAGTACCATCACGGGAATCCGCCGCGAAATCACCAAACTATTGACATCATTAAACAGCAATGGCTATTCACTATCGCAGTTCGGAATCGATCTTAACGAAACGGGTACTATGAGTTTCAACGCAACAACCTTTGCTAATAAATTCAAAGAAGACGCAGCTGAATCAGAAAAATTTTTCAGCGGATTAATCACCTACGACACAAATGGAAATGAGTCTTCAAGGGAAGATGGTATATTTACTCAACTCAATAGTTGGCTAGATCGTTACACTGGTTACAGCGGAATTATGACAATGTTGACCGATGCATCAAAAGAAGAGACAAAAACGTTAACTGCAAATAAAACACGAAGTCAAGCCCTACTCGATGCACGCTATGAATCAATGACATCACGCTTTATTGAATATGATGCCATTATCAGCAAACTCAACAATCAATTCTCCTCACTCAGCCAACAGATCAGTATGGCAGTCAACGGCTAAGACAAGAAGCTTTTCAAGTGAACTCAGCTACACTTTTGAAGAATTATTTTAAATAAAAGGGTTTGAATGTTAGATGGGAAAAATATTCTAATCACCGGTGGTACCGGAAGTTTTGGAAAACAATTTACAAAAACCATTTTAGCACGTTACAAACCCAATAAAATTATTATTTACTCACGTGATGAACTTAAACAATATGAAATGGCGCAACGTTTTAGTGATAAATGCATGCGCTATTTTATTGGGGATGTACGTGATAAAGACCGCCTTATCAAAGCAATGAACGGTGTCGATTATATCGTCCATGCAGCTGCCCTTAAACATGTACCTATCGCTGAATACAATCCGATGGAGTGTATCAAAACCAACATCAACGGGGCTCAAAACGTTATCGATGCCGCCATAGCGAACGGTATTCACAAAGTCATCGCCCTCTCCACCGACAAAGCGGCAAACCCCATCAATCTCTACGGAGCGACCAAGTTGGCATCTGATAAACTCTTCGTTGCTGCCAACAATATCACAGGAGACAAACCTATCTCTTTTTCGGTTGTCCGCTACGGCAATGTTATGGGATCTCGCGGTTCAGTTATCCCTTTTTTTGAAAAATTGATCCGTGAAGGTTCAACAGAGCTTCCTATCACTGATGAACGAATGACCCGATTTTGGATCACTCTCCAAGAAGGGGTTAATTTTGTCCTTAAAAACTTTGAGAGAATGCACGGAGGGGAGATTTTTGTCCCCAAAATCCCCTCAATGAGTGTTATTGATGTTGCTCGAACCATCGCTCCAACCCTCAAACATACCGTTGTCGGTATCAGACCGGGTGAGAAAATGCACGAAGTGATGTGTCCGGAGGATGATTCACATCTCACCATCGAGTTTGATGATCATTTCGTTATTCAACCCACGATACAGTTTTCCCATAAACCGAATTATCACCTGAACCAATTAGGAGAAAGCGGAAAAAGTGTCCCATACGGTTTTGCCTATCGCTCAGATAACAATAGCCAATGGCTTACCTCTGAAGAATTACTTGCCAAAATCGAGCTTACCCGTAACGAGGAAAAATAGTCGTGTTGCCCTATTCGACCCAGTTCATCGAAGAGGATGATATTGCCGCTGTTGTTGAGGTCTTACGCAGTTCTCACCTCACTCAAGGCTCCAAAGTCGAGGAGTTTGAAGAAGCAATTGCCGAGTATGTCGGCGCACGCTACTGTGTTACATTCAACTCTGCTACATCTGCTCTTTTAGGGGCATATGCAGTTGCAGAACTCAAAGAAAACGATGAGATCATCACCACCCCTATCAGTTTTGTTGCGACCTCGAATATGGCAGTTGCACTGGGAGCAAAACCTATTTTCTGTGATGTGAAAATGGACGGTAACATTGATGAAAACCTCATCGAATCACTTATCACTTCCCGAACCCGTGCCATCGTTCCTGTCGATTTTGCCGGTAAACCAGTCGCTATCGAAACGATCAAAACCATCGCCAAAAAACACAATCTTCTTGTGATCGAAGATGCTTCTCATGCATTGGGAAGCGATATTAATCACCGTAAAATCGGCTCATTTTCAGATATGACTGTCTTTAGCTTCCATGCGATCAAACCGATCACTACCGGCGAGGGAGGAGCTATCGTAACCAACAATGAGGAATTTGCGTCGCGGCTTAGACTCTTTCGCTCTCACGGTATCATCAAAAAGCATCTTTGGAATTCAGATATGGTGAGTCTTGGGCATAACTATCGTCTCACCGAATTTGCCGCCGCACTTGGGCTTTCACAACTGCACAAACTCGATCGTTTCATCAATATACGTGAACATATTGCCCGTTATTATGATGAAAAATTCGACAAACATCCACTCTTCTCCACAATTACAATTCCTAATAATGAACAAAGCGGGCGCCACCTTTATCCCCTACTACTGAATCCTGAGCTCCATTGTGTCAAAGAGGAAATTTTTGAAGAACTTCAATCACGTGCTCTTGGAGTGCAGGTTCATTATAAACCTATTTACAAAAACAGCTTTTACAAAGAACGTTTCGGTGAAATACGTTTAATGACTACCGAGCACTTTTACCGCTCGGAGCTCTCTATCCCCTGCCATCAGAAGATGTCTATGGAGGATGCCAAAGTCGTGGTCGATACCGTTCTAGAAGTGATCGAAAAATATTCCTATCGAGGGTGTTCATTTTGAATATCGCCATAATCCCTGCCCGTGGCGGCAGTAAACGTATTCCACGAAAGAATATTAAAGATTTTTGCGGAAAACCGATGATCGTTTACAGTATTGAGGCGGCTAAAACATCCACACTTTTTGATAAAATTATTGTAAGCACTGACGATGAAGAGATCGCTAAGATAGCCCTCAGCTATGGGGCTGAAGTCCCTTTTTTACGTCCGAAAGAGCTTAGCGACGATTTGACGGGAACAGGTGCAGTTATCCATCATACGCTCTCATGGTTGAAAGATCAGGGTGAAAAATTTGATTATGTTTGTACTATCTATGCAACTGCACCTTTATTGCAAGCACCCTATCTTAGTGAAGGTTTTGAAAAATTAAAAAAATCAGATGCTGTTCATGCTTTTTCATGCACTTCTATGCCTTTTCCAATTCAACGAACTTTCAAAATTACTCCGCAAAATCGATGTGAAATGTTCTGGCCTGAAAATGCTTTAAAACGGAGTCAAGATCTCGAAGAGGCGTATCAAGATGCGGGACAATTTTACTGGAGTAAACTCGCACATAAATCCAATCAGCCGATGTTCGGTTCAGATAGCATTCCTATCATTCTCCCTCGCCATCTCGTGCAAGATATAGACACCCCCGAAGACTGGATTCGAGCAGAACTGATGTACAAAGCTCTCCATTTATGAAAACCCTTATCCGTTCCGACAGCTCCTCATCGATCGGAGTAGGACATATCATGCGTGATCTCGTTCTTGCCAAACGGCTGGGAGGGAAGATCTTTTTCGCTTGTATGGAATTGGAAGGGAATATTATCGAGCAGATATCCTATCCTTTATATACACTCACTACAAACACCCCTGAGGAGCTCATAACACTTATCCAAACGGAGGGGTTTGAACGTGTTATATTCGACCATTACGGAATCAATGCACACTTCGAAAAACAGATCAAAGAGCAAACTGCCGTAGAAATTATTGCTCTTGATGACACCTACCAAAAGCACCATTGTGATATTCTTCTCAACCATAATATCTACGCAGACCCTAAAAAATACACCTCCTTGGTGCCAATCGAATGTATCCTGTGGTGCGGCAGTGAGCACACTCTGATCCGTGAAGAGTTTATTGCCGAACAAAAAATCGTTAGAGAAAAAGTCTACGATCTTCTCATTGCGATGGGGGGAGCAGATACGACCGATCAGATTGGTAAGATTATGCAAAGTGTTTCTGAAAATATCCAAATCGCGATTTTGACCACCACTGCAAACCACCATTTAGATGCACTGCAAACTTACGCTAAAGCTCATCCAAAAGTTCATCTGTTTATTAATTCCAACGATGTCGCACGCATCATGAACCAAAGTAAAAAAGCGATCCTCACCCCTAGCACCATCGCTCATGAGGCGATTTACATGGGACTCCCCTTCAGTGCACTTCAAAGTGCACCCAATCAGGACGATATGGTAGAGTATTTAAAAATAAACGGTTATTGCGTTATGGAGGATATAACATGAAAATAGCCCATTTTGATTTTAATGAGGGAAAAACCTTTATCATCGCCGAACTCTCCGCCAATCATAATCAAGATTTTAATCTCGCAAAAAAAGCTGTCAAACTCGCCTACGAAGCAGGTGCCGATGCCATCAAACTTCAGACTTATACTGCTGATTCTCTCACGATTGATGTCAAAGAGGAGCGTTTCAAAGCTGGGCATCTGTGGAGCAGTGAATATCTCTATGATCTCTATGAACGTGCACATATGCCGATGTCATGGCATGAACCGCTCAAAGCCTATGCAGATGAGTTAGGGATTATCCTCTTCTCTTCAGCATTTGATATATCTGGAGCCGATCTACTCGAATCACTCAATGTTCCTGCATATAAAATTGCCAGTTTCGAGATTACCGATATACCCCTTATCCAACATGTCGCTGCCAAAAGAAAACCGATCCTTATCTCCACCGGAATTGCCAACGAAGAGGATATTCTCCGCGCTATCGAAGCATGTCGAAGTGTCGGAAACAATCAGATCGCATTACTCAAATGTACTAGCTCCTATCCCGCTCCACCCGAATCGATGAATCTCTCTACGATTCCCGATATGGCTCAAAAATTCGGTGTCACTGTCGGTCTTTCCGATCATACGCTAGGACTTGAAGCCTGTATCGCGGGTGTAGCCCTGGGAGCGAAAATCATTGAAAAACATTTCACCCCAGACCCCTCCGTCCCCTCTGCCGATCAAGCTTTCTCTCTAAGCCCCGATGAGCTCACTGCTTTAGTTAAAAGTATTCGCAGTGTTGAAAAAATGATTGGTTATCCCGATTACAAAGGGGGCGATAAAAAGTATGCACGTAGTCTTTTTGCGATTCGTGATATCGCTGAAGGAGAGAAATTTACTGCTGAAAATACCCGAAGTATTCGTCCAGGAGAGGGGCTTCATCCCCGTCATTTAAACACACTACTGCATACCCATGCAATTACTTGCATTAAACGCGGTACCCCTCTGGATAAAACAATGGTCTCCGTAAAGCTGATATGATACATCTCAAAAATTACACCGATTTAACGGCTCAAGAACATCAGGATCTTTTAAATATCCGTAATCTCACAACCATCCGCAACGCTTCGACGAATATAGAGGAGATCGATTTTACCGATCATATCCGATGGATTGAATCACTCAAAACCTGTAGCGGAAAAATCTATTACGCTGTGTTTGAAACCAATACCCTCTGCGGCGGGATCCACCTCATCCAAAACAATGATGAAACGGCTACATGGGGAATCTTTTTCGATCCCAACACCTCTGTTTGGGTTATTGCTTCGGTAACTCTCTATTTTATCGATCGCTGTTTTAATCATTTGGGTGTAACAACACTCCAGTCGCATATCCGGACCAATAATATCCCAGCAATCGCTTTCAACCGACAATTAGGATTTAAACCATTCTGTGAAAGCGACGATTTTACCCTTATGCAATTGGATGAAATGCTCTGGAGCGCTCAAAAAGAGAAAAAAATCCTCAAAAATATTCTACAATACGCCACACACTATCCCATCAATCTGGAGAGCTTATGAAAGAGCACATTTTTGAAATTATCTCCTCTGCCGTTCGTGACATGGGTGAAGAGCTAGAAAATGAGACATTACAACACGTGAGCGAAGAGACCAAGCTTTTCGGAAACGGCGGAGCACTCGATAGCCTCGCCCTCGTCTCCTTAATCGCCGATGTCGAAGAAAAAATATACGATACATTTGAGCGCGCTATCGTGCTAGCCGATGAGCGTGCCATGAGTCAGCGCACCTCACCGTTTCGTGATGTCGGCTCACTCTGCAATTACGTCGAAAAACTACTCAATGACTAAAGTGATCCTGATTACCGGAACCCGCAAAGGGATAGGAGAAGCATTAGCACGCCATTATCTCATGCTTGGAAATACCGTCATTGGGTGTTCAAGAGAAGAGGGAAGTATTACACATAATTCCTATCGTCATTTTTGCCTCGATATTACCGATGAATCCGCCGTTATATCTATGATACGCAGTCTCAAAAAAGAGTTTGGACGACTCGATGTCCTGATCAACAACGCCGGTATCGCCTCAATGAACCATTTTATCACCACCCCCCTCTCAACGATGGAAAAACTATTCCGTGTCAATGTTTTAGGAACGGCGCTCATGATGCGCGAGTGTGCGAAAGTGATGATGAAACAAGAACGGGGAAGGATTATCAATTTTACCACTATCGCCACTCCTCTTCATCTTGAGGGGGAGGCGATTTATGCCAGTGCCAAAGCCGCTATCGAAAACCTCACCCAGACCACTTCCAAAGAGCTCTCTAACTACAAGATCACGGTCAATGCCATTGGCCCGACCCCTATCCAAACTGATCTGATCAAAGCGGTTCCAAAAGAAAAAATCGATGCTCTGATCGAAAAACAAACTCTCAAACGTATGGGAACATTTGACGATATTACCCATGTAGTCGATTTCTTTGTCGATGAAAAAAGCGACTTTCTCACCGGCCAGATTCTCTATCTGGGCGGAGTCAGTCGATAGGGAGAGATCATGGAGTGGATGGATTTTAGCGCTTTTAGTAATAAAAACTGCGTTATCAGCAATGAGGGAACCTATACCTATACTCATCTCTCACACACCATCCAAATGCTTCAAGATAGCGTTATTTCTGGCATAGTTCCTGGAGAGGTAATCGCCATCCTCTCGGATTATTCGTTTGAATCGGTTGCTCTATTTTTGGCATTAATGAAAAACCATAACATCATTGTCCCGATCACTGCCACGCTAGAGAGCGAGATTGAAGATAAACTGAGTGAATCGTATACCAACAAAGCAATTCGAATCCGTGATGGGAAGTACTTCGTTCAAGAACTTCATCAGGAAAAAAACCATCCGATCATCGAAACTCTCCGTTTGAGAGGACATAGCGGTCTGGTACTTTTCAGCAGTGGCAGTACCGGAAAACCAAAAGCGATGATCCACGATCTTGATACCCTCGCCCAAAGCTATAGCGGTAAAAAACCCAAATCAATGAATCTATTGCTTTTTTTAATGTTCGATCACATCGGTGGACTCAATACACTCCTTAACATTCTCTCCATGGGTGCGACTATGATTATCCCCGCTTCGCGCAATGTCGAGGAAATTTGCCACTTGATTGAAAAATATGCCATTGCGGTACTCCCCTCTTCACCCACTTTTTTAAATCTGATGATGATAGCCGATGCCCAAAATCGATTCAATCTCTCCTCTTTGCGGATGATTACCTATGGAACCGAAGCGATGAGTGATACACTTCTGGAGCGTTTAAAAACTGCTTTTCCCCGTGTCAAATTTTTACAAACCTTCGGAACCAGTGAGACAGGCATCGCCACTACTAGCTCCCTCTCATCCAACTCCACTTTTATGAAAATCGACGATCCTGATCTGGATTACCGAATTGAATCCGGTGAACTGTGGCTGCGCAGCCATACCCAAATCCTCGGCTACCTCAATGCATCTATGGAGAGTTTCACAGAAGATGGTTGGTTTAAAACAGGCGATCTGGTCGAAGAGGGGGAGAACGGCTATCTTCGGATTATCGGGCGGAGCAAAGAGGTTATCAACGTCGGAGGAGAAAAAGTCCTCCCCATCGAAGTGGAATCGGTTTTGATGCAGATGAGTCAAATCGATGATGCCCTCGTCTATGCAATCCCCAATGCAATTACGGGGCAAAGTGTCGCAGTAGAAGTTGTTTTACATGATCCCTCTGATACCGAGGGGATCAAAAAAACAATCCGACAATTTTGCAAAAATAAACTTGACCCCTATAAAATTCCAACCCATGTCAAAGTGGTCGATCATACTAACTTCAGTGAACGATTTAAGAAAATGAGGATCAACCGATGAAGCCAAAGATCGTTTTAACCTACGGAACATTCGATATGTTCCATATCGGTCATCTCAATCTCCTCCAGCGTCTCAGTGCACTCGGTGAAAAACTCATCGTCGCTGTTTCTACCGATGAGTTTAATACAGTCAAAGGGAAGAAAACGCTGATTCCTTACGAACAGCGTGCCCAAATCGTGAGTGCAATCAAAGGGGTCGATCTCGTTATTCCCGAAGAGAATTGGGAACAAAAAATCGATGATATCCGCAATCACAATGTCGATATCTTTGCGATGGGAAATGATTGGGAGGGAAAATTTGATTTTCTATCCCCTTACTGCAAAGTGGTCTATCTTCCTCGTACTGAAGATATATCTACTACAGAAATCAAAAAATCTCTCGATCTCTTTTTACTCGAAAACGAGGTACAGCTCTGATGGCGTTTGATTTTAACGGCAAACGGGTCTATATCGCCCCACACACACCTCGCACAACTATGTTTCAGAAAAGTTTTTGTGAATACTATCCTAATGCCGAATGTTTAGGATTTATCGATAAAACCAAAGAGGGAGATGAAATATTCAAATTGGATACGATAATAGAGACCCCTTTTGATGCCATTCTCATCCTCTCTCAAAACCACTTTTCCAGTATTTATGATGACTATACCGTTCACATCCCAAAATCCAAACTAATCAAAATCGATATCATCGACAACCGATACCACTTTTTTGATGAGCGTGATATTAGTCGCCAAAAATATGCGGCAATACCGCAAAAGCTACGGATGAAATTTCTCTCTTTACTGACCCGCTTCATCGATGCATTCGGATTCAAACGTTCAAAAAATGTTTTTATCGCCAAATCATTTGTCGGAACCAACACAAAAATGCTCTATCTTCATACTGCGACTCGTTATACGAATACAGTTCTCCTCACAGACAATCAGCATCAACTGAGCCAATTCAAAATTCATGGTTTCCCTGTCGCTCCTCTTTTAAGCTTGAAAGCAATTTGGAATATTGCATGGGGGAAAAATCTCATTATGGATCAGGGGAACTACACCGAACCCCTTAAACATCTCAGCCCACACCAAAAAACCATCCAAATGTGGCATGGCATTCCCCTCAAACGGATGAACAGACTTACCGATATTACCTACGATTATCTAGTGAGTACGTCTGATTACGTTAACGAAACTTCTCTTTCTCATGTCATTGTCGCCAAAGAGTACAAAGATTACGGCTATCCTAGAAATGATCTTTTACTGAAAGAGCATAGTGAGTATGATCTGCTTTTATGTGACCACAATCTATACAAATTGGCTAAATCAACCTTCGGCACACAAACCAAAGTAATCGTTTACATGCCAACCCATCGCGAAGCCTCAACAGAGTTGGAAAATCCAAAAACACCTCTCATCCCTCTGGACTTTAACCTATTAGACCATTCTCTTAAAATTCTGAATGCTATTTTGATTGTCAAATTGCATCCTTTTATCATGCAGTTTTACCAGAGTTTTGCTCCAGAAGGAGGGTACGAACATATCCACTTTCATTCATCCCAGGGAGATGTCTATCCGATCCTCAAATATGCCGATATTTTAATCACCGATTATTCTTCAGTCTATTTTGACTTTCTGTTATTAAATCGTCCTATTATATTTTTTGACTACGATTACGAAGAGTACAGCGGCAACATGGGGGGATTTGTGTATGACTATGAAAAAAATGCTCCAGGGGGGAAAATTAAAACGCAAAATGATTTAATAGTCATACTGCAGTCCATTGTTCAAGACAAAGAAAGTTTTGCTTCTCAACGTACAAATATAAAAGATCTTTTTTTCGCCTATCAAGATATGTATTCATCCGAACGAATCGTTAAAAATTTAATCAAAAGCAGTGTCATATTATAATTAATATAGACATAAACTAAAGGAACATAATGCGTAAAGCTAAATATCTCCCAAGTGAACATCTTCTTCTTTCTTCAGAAGCATTACGAGATGATTATAATTTCTTTGTCAGAAATCTTGCAAATCCAAGACCAGCAAATCAACGCTATATTTTATCAGAAAAATATCTCTCCGGAGCAACAAGAGGAGTTGAACTAGGTGGCTTCCATGCTCCTAATCACCTTCCATTAGGATGTCAAGCCGACTATATCGATCAAGCGTCTATTGATGATTTAAAAAATCGTTTTCCAGAAATCAATGATCTAAATTGTGTTTACTCTCTTACACTTGACGATGGACAAAAACTTTCTAAGGTTCCCTCTGAATATTACGCTTTTTTAATCGCAAATCATATGATTGAGCACGTAGAAGATGTGATTACAACCATTCAGAATCATCTCCGCGTCATTAAACCAGATGGCTACATTCTGTATGCAGTTCCTGATAAACGGTACACTTTTGACGCAACAAGAGAGCTCACGACGTATGAACATCTTAAAGATGAATACCTTAATGGATCTGAAAAAAATCGAAAAGAACACTATATAGACTTTTTAAAACATACTGCTCATTATGATGATGAAGAGCTTTTAATCAAAACAGAAAAACTTCTTCAAGAACACAAGGATACCCATTTTCATGTTTGGGAAAGTTCAACCTTTGAAAAACATATAAAAAATGCTATTAATGATGGGTTTATCAATGCAACTCTTCTTGAAATTGTTCCCAATGGTATTGAATTTATTTGTGTTTTGAAAAAATTTCAAACTGAAAAAGTTGCCCAGGGCACTCTATCCTAACATTATCAGGAAGAATAAATTTTGGATAAAGCCCGATAAAGTTTAGAAATGCTCGTACATAAGTTATAAATACATCATTACTTGACGTTACATAGATTTCTCTCTCACTTTTCAGCTCAATAAAGTGGAGACGAATAATAGTCCGTAAAATATGTACGAACGGTATAAGATCTTTATGCTTTTGTGACAATAGTATTAATTTTTCTTCCGTAATACCCAAAGAATCAAGTGACTTAATCGCTTCCTTTTCATATCCAATAGAGCAGATTACAATTTTATCATAATCCATATTCACTATACTTTCCTTCGGCTTAACCTCAATATCAACTCCATAAAAACGATTCAATATATTTGAATTTTTTTCATTACCATCTACCGCTCCGACAATATTCGTTGTCAGACAATGCACGAAACGGCCAACCTGCCCATAACCATAAATGACAACGCAATTGTATTGTTTAAGACTCTCAATTTGTTCTAAAAAATAGTTAAATACCTCTTCTGCAAAATATAAAATCGTCCCTTTTTTATCAATTCTTTCAATATAACGTTCAATCAAAGAAGGATTGTACGTATACTGATTTACAAACAGATGCCACATAGATGATTCAGGATTATAATCGGAATGGGTTCTTAAAAGAATATTTTTTTTCAAGAAGGGTGCATCATGTATTTCGATCATCGTATCCCATAGATAATACGCCGGATTTACCTGTGCAAAAAGTTTTTTTTCAACATCATTAAATTTTTTTGAAACGGATTCGAGCAACTTATCAAATTCAACAAATCCACCAACGGTAAATCCAGCTTTTATGGCCTTTTTTGCACATTCCAATTCATACGAATCAATTATTTTCTGCTTATTCTCAATTACTCTACAAGTGTTCCAAAAAAGATTGTAAAAATAGCTCTTAACAATCTTTTGTTCAAAGACCCAAAAATAACTTTGTATATGATATTGTATATTGTAACTATCAGCAAGCCCCCAAAAATCAAGCCTTCGTTTTTTCATGCTGTCAAACATTTTTTTAGGGTTAGAAAGTGGATAAAAGATACTATCATTCATATGGATTATTTGCTTATATTTCGTATAATCACCAACCGCATACAATCCTGCTTTCCATGACATGAAATCGTATCCTATATTCTTTTTTACCACTAAAACTTTAACGTACCGCCTTACTTTATTTATTTCCCGATACGCAATCTTTTCTGATGTTGTCACAAAAACAATCGCATACCCCATTTTTTTCATTGACCTCAATGCGAAAATGACATAAGCATCAATGATACCGTCAGGGTCAAAGTGGGAATAAATACAAAGTTTATCCCCCTCATCATGATGATCAAAAAAGTTGATCATACGAATATGACTTTTTTCACTTGAGCTTAAACGAATTCTTGGTGTTTGTTTAATCATTAATCTACACTTTTACATCTGTAATTTGTCATTCATATGGATATCTATTAAAAAAGTTTATAGCCCGTATACTATGATGAGCGATCCATCATAAAAAACTTACTTACCTTCCAATAAAATGCATCAACAAAGCGCTTATTATTTTGTTCAACCTCTTCAATTTCAAGCCGAACAAGATATTGAGTAGAAGTAGCATGAGCTATATCATCAAAACCATACGATATACCATTATAACTTCTTATACTTTTTCGCCATTCTTCCTTACTCATATTGTGACATGGGATGATCACAGGAATACATCCGCACAATGCTGCCTGAATACATAAAAAAGTATATGGATCATAGCAATAAAAAAATATTTTTTTATTGAATAATTCTGCTAATGCGGAAGATGGTGTTGTATCTACGATTTCAATACTATTTTCCATATCATGTACAATTATGGCATTAGGATTTTTTCGCTTTATATAACAACTTCCTTCCCGTTTTGAAAAATGATAGTTTTTAAAAATATCCAGATTTCCTTCTAGAATTAATAGCTTGTCATGTATCTTAAAATCTGGATTTTGATATGAGAATGGACTAAATCCAAGTATATAATCATTTTCACCAAAATCAATTTCATGAGTGAAAAACCCTGGTTTATGCAAAAGCCATCTTACAACATTCGGAGCTTTTAGAGGATTCCCCGAAATTATTTCTGGATATACAACTATAAAATTTTGAATATTTTGATGAAAAAAAGACCTGTCTATTAAAGGTGTAGTATATTTTTGGTTTACTATATACTTTTCTATTTTTGTGCCAAAAGTATATAGATAAGCTTGATAGCCTAGTTGATTTAAAATATCACATAACTTATGCAATACGATACATCCACCGCTTGATGAATCAAAACTGGGAGCAAAAATTGCAAACATATAAGGATGCTGAGAATTCATATTTTTTGTTTCATGTGTAATAATTTCATGGGCTTTATTTGATTTCTAACAATAAATATCATCAGTTATCCATCTTAGAAAAAAAGTTATACGATTTTAAAATATTCTCATCTTGTACACTTTTCCGTGTCACATTAAACTTTTCATCACCCTCATACGCTCTTTCTATTACACAACCATATGATTTTAACATACCAACTATTTGATCATAAAATTTCTTTGGATTTTCACAGAACTCTTCATATTCAACAACTAACTTTTTATGTTCAGGAACATTCTGTAACCCTTTTTCAACAGCTTTATTTATATAAAATATCTGCCCTGCAACTTGTGCATAAGGATTCATATCTTTCAATTGATTGTATTCTGGAATTTTAAATGAATACCATTGATTAATTGTCCCATATTGTTTTTCGCGAGCTTTTAACGCAGATTCTATATTGGTCAAAGGATCACGTTTGGTATAAATAAAGATTGCTTTATCAAAAATTTTATTTAAAAAAGGGATATTATAGTTGAGAATCATTGCTTTGAGTGCGAAAGGCTTTTGAAAAACATCTGTCAAACCAGCAAATTCAGCTAAAAGGGTTTTAATATCTACTTTTTCGAAAAGCTCATCATCCGAAAGGTAATCTATCTCTTCAAATGGCAGAAAACGTCTCCAAAAATACCAAAACTCATTTGGAGCCAAAGCCCCTTTTGTTTTACCGTTTTCCGAATAAAAATCTATAGACGAGTTAAAATCACGTATTTCATTGCGATAATTATAACGCTCATCAGTCAGCAATAGTTGGATTTTTGCACCTATAATCGGCGCTTTATAAAAACGAGACATCAAGTTTGTCGGATAAGCTACCAATCCACTGTTGGCAAGCCATTGTGTTATAAGTGTCGAACCACTTCTATGCGGTCCAACAATAAAAACTATTGGATATGCAGTTGTTTGATCGTCTAACAAAGTTTTTTCGGCAATATTCATCAAATGATTAACTTCTGTAAGCAAAGATTCCAATGAATCATTACGTTTAAACTCACTACGTCTTGCTTCTATTTGAATATTATTCATATACTGATTCTTTAATGATTGCTACGATTTTTTTCATCTCTCTTCGCCCATATCTTTGATCAATAGGAAGAGGAAGTATATCGACAAAATTTTTTTCTATTTCTGTCACAACTTCTCTTTGTAAAACTTCATTCCAATATCTTGCAACATAAATTTTTGCTTCTATAAGTTTTTCTCTTAAAGCGTTATTAGCAGTCAAAAAAGGATATATCATTGGAACTTTTATTAACGCAGGCTCTACCTGATATAAATTTAAAGATACTAGATGTTCATGCAAATAAGAAAAATTTGAATTTCGAATTTTTTGTATCTCATGATAATCAATAGAATTTAAAATTCGTTGTGTCAATTTTGACATTAAAGCTATTGGTTGATGACTAAGCCTGTTTTCGGACTTTTGATAATTAGTATAATAGAAAGATGCATTTTTATCAATTCTGCCAAGTAATTGTTCTGCGTATTCGACAGAATAATCTACTTCTAACTTACCATAAAGCGGATGAAAATTTCTCGTGTAAAGATACCCACCATCTGAAACACCAAAAAATTTTCTTGGGCTGTATATAGTATCAATACCTAAAATTGGGTTTTCAAAAAAAGCCTGTGTATTATCAACAATAAGCTTTGTGCCGTACTTCTTAGAAAGATCATCAATATAACAACTCTTCATACCAAAATAGTTTACATACAAAATACGATCATTACTTTTCATATCGATTTCTTCAAGGATTTCAAAATGAGCATCTATATTATAAAATTCATATTTAATACCAAGTTCCACTAATGGCTCAAGTAAGCTATCACAGATATAACAAGGAACATATACTTTATGAGGTGGAACGGTCGATAAGATATATTTCAAACAATTTCTACCACTGTTTAATTTTAAAGCATCATGATGATACTCTTTTTTTTTCTTGAGCTCTAATTCAAAATATCCACCAATTTCTTTCATACTAACTCATATTCCTGCATCATATTTTTGATATCATTGATATTATTAAACATCATAACATCAATGATAGATAAATGAGAAATAAATTCATCTGAAAACTGTCTATATTCCATCAAATTAGTTTTGATAAAACTTAATGAAATATCTCTCTTTGTAAAACTTTCTTTGTCATATAGAACCTGTCCTCCAATAGTATTGATATAATGTGTAGCATTTAGTTTTTTACATATATTGATAATTTTGTCTTGGCCTTTCAATGAAGTGTCTTTTTCAATTTGGGTGGAAATAATAATTTTTGTTTGTAAATTTAAATAACTTACAATTTCTTTAATAGAATACTCCAAATAGCGTGCAAGATTCAGTTCCTGATTGGTCATAATATTGGTTAGCATAGGGAAAACATCATTAAAAAATGGAGCTTTTCTATAAGCTTGTTCAAACGTTTTTAAAAGCTTAATACGATTATTTCCAACTTCTACTTCATTTATTTTTTTAAAAGAACTGGCTCCTTGTAATTCCAAAGTAAAAAGATATCTTTTACTATTAAATAAAATTTGATTTCTATTTATCCATCCCTGTTTAATATAAGAAACATCATCATAAATTATAAAAGTATCCACTGCCTCTATCAACTGCCAATAGCCGATATAAGGAAATAAATAAGGTTGCATGATACCAAGAGTCATAACGCCTCTTTCAAAATCCTAATGATCGTCATTTGATCATCTAAAGATAATTCTCCATACATTGGTAAGCACAAAATTCTTCTGGAAACATCTCTTGAATTTAGTGAAATTTGTTTAGGCTCAATATAATTCAATGTATCAAGAGATGGATAAAAATAGCGGCGGGGATAAATATTGTTTTCATTCAATCTATTTTGAACTTTTTTTAGAAGGGCTTCATCCTTAAATAAAACCGAAAAATAACTATAATTTTTTGTTGCATTTTCATTTTGTTGTTGAGAATCGACTAATCCTTTGAGTTCTCTCGCATAGATTTCATAAACTATTTTTCTATTTTGCTTTATCTCTTCCATATCATCAAGCACACACAGTCCCATTGCCGCTTCAAATTCATTCATTTTCCCATTAGTGCCCAATTCTGGTATCTCTTCCGTATTTTTGATACCGAAGTTTATAAGATATCTTGCTTTTTGAACCAAATCATCATCATTGATAATTAAAGCTCCACCTTCTATAGTATGAAAAAGCTTCGTAGCATGAAAACTAAGGGTAGAAATATCTCCATAATTAAGGACACTTTTATTCTTGTATTTTACTCCAAAAGCATGAGATGCATCATATATAACTTTTAGATTATGTTTTTGGGCAATTTTTTCTATTTCCTCAACCTCACATGCATTACCAAAAACATGAACGGGAACAATTGCTGAAGTATTCTGGGTAATCAGATTTTCAATATTTTTTGGATCAATATTGAAAGTATTTGGATTGATATCTGCAAAAATAGGTAGTATTTGGTTCGTTACCAAAGAACTAGTAGTAGCTACAAAACTAAAGGGTGTAGTTATTGCAAAGCCTTTGACATTAAGTGTCCGATAAGCTATCTCAAGAGCAATAGTACCGTTAGAAACAAGAACCACATGTTTAACGTCCAAATAATCTGCAAGCCTCTTCTCAAGCTTTTGAACCAATGGACCGTTATTGGTTATCCATCCATTTGAATAAATTTCATCAACATACTTTTTATATTTCTCTTTATTAGGAAGATATGTTTTTGTTACATTAATCATGGCTTTTAGCTATACAGTACAAAATAGTTTCCCCTGCATGTATCGTATGATGCCCCAGATAAAATTGATACTCAGGAAAATTACTTTTTATCCAATCAGGTATTTCATAAAAATCTTCCAATTTGTGGTACAAAGAAATTGCTAATTTCGGTAAATTCTTTTTGATAGTATTAAAAGCACCCTTCAACGCTTCCAGTTCAAAACCTTCAATGTCCATTTTGATAAAATCTATTTTATTAATATTTTGCTCAGTACACACGAAATCAATCGTTCTAATAGAAAATAAATCAATATTTTCATTCTGGTTTAAACTAAAAGCTGGGTTCACATTGCTACTTTGTTTTTCACCTCTATTATACGCTGTATTATTATTGTAGTTTCCTAACCCGCAAGGCACTACTGTAATTATTTCACTCATTGAATTTTGAAAGATATTGTGCCGAGCTATCTCGATATGTTCAACTAATGGATCAAACGTGTATACATGACCTTCGTCTCCGACTGTAGCCGCAAAGTTGATTGCAGTATCACCGAAGCACGCTCCCGCATCAATGACAATATCTCCATATTCAGGCTTTACTTCAACTCCACCTATCCCATAATAATATTGCTTTCTGTACAAGAAAGAGACAATATTGGCAGACCAACATTCAAGATTGAGAAGTCGGTCTGCAAAAGGTACGTTTTCAAAATGACCTAATTCTCCATATAATCCATGCGAGTTTATTGATGACTCTGATATGTAATATTTTTTAATATTTTCAAACATATCAACTTCATCGGTCCAATCATAATCTTCCTCTATTTTAAATCTAAAATAACCCAAAGATCTATAGAGTATCAAGTTAACAAAAAGCTTCTTAGATTCATTGTTATTCAATAAATTATAGGTAGTAAAAAACTTATGTGCATTTAAAATAAAAAAAGAAAAATAACTTTCACATCCCTTTTTTAACTGTTCCATATCAGGTTCAATATATTTCCCATACGAATATGCACGAAAATCATAATTATTGATAATCCTGCTATTTATATTTAAATTATACTGTTCAACTATATTTTTAATAAATTTATACATTTAGACATCCCCCATCTCATTATTATCATCACAATAAAAGATTCATTGATTCAAAATTTTCTGAAAATTAATCGACAGTGTTATCACTGCTTTTTTAAACTCTTCAGAAGAAAGAATCATCTCGAGTCTCAAAAAACTCAACTCTTGCAAGCTCATATCCGGAACAATCTTTTTATGCCCATATCTAATTTTTTGAATAACACTGTTATAAAAAATTTCGTAAAATGAGATTCCATATTGTTTACTCAGAAATGGATCAAATCCAAAAAATTCTAAATTTTTAGTAAAAAGACCAAACATTCCTGCGTTGTCTCTTTCGTATTTTTCGAGAGATTCCATCATTTTTATAGCTTCGAAATAATTAAACGGAACCCATGCCATAATCGTCGTTCGGATCAAACTATCCAACATAGAGACACTATTTTGTATCCATGCTTCTATTTCGTTCGTAATACAATAGATATCTTGAGGTTTAATCCATATTACTCTCTCTAAAGAATTATAAAAAGCCACATTGATCATTTCTATCATTTCATCATCGAAATAAAATGCTTTTAGTTTAACCTGCGGAAACAATTCAAGGATTTCATTAAGATATCTAATATAATCGTCATCTTCCAAATTCTCTTTAACCGCTAAAAATCCAATCGCATTTTTACAATATATCTTTTTAATTTTTTCAGGATAGACGCGATCAAACGACGCCATAAACTCTGCTTTTGCCCGATTTGCACTTAAAAATATTCTTCGTTCTGGCATTCCAGAAAGAACTATGCCAGTATTTTTTTCTCTTAATATGATATCATGTACTTGATCATTATAAAAATTGGCAGGAACGAAAAAAATAAAATTCCCTTTTTGTGGGTACACTATTTTTATTTTTTTACTAAAAATCAACTCATTATCAATTATCAAATCAATCTCGAAATGAGTATCTCGTTTACTAAAATCATAAAAATAACCGATGATACTATCACCATCATCACTCAGTTTCGCTTTATGTACATAACCACTTTGCTCTCCACGTCGTTGTATCGCCACCAATTCCGCTTCCATAATCCCAGCCAAAGCAAACAGCCAATGGTGATGTGCATAAATCCAATCGATCATTTTTAGACGACGATCATCATCGTTTTGGATTGGTCGTACTTGAATGCGAGCGATTTCAAGTTCATGATGAACAATTAATGCCTGTGTTGCATCAATAAAAATATCAACAAATTGCTGATCATCAAAAAGTGCTTTCACCTCATCGATTTGTTCCATCAAATTTGCGATTTCATCATAATCGATTTTTTCTAAATTCTTTCGTCCATTGATTTTATCAAGACGTTCCACACATTCGGCAACTTGTTCAAACAGTTTTGAAACTTTTACCTGTGTTTCCGTAACATACTCCAACATAAAAGCTATTTTTGCTTCAATTTCATTGTGTTTAGCTTCAATACACTCAGAATTAGGTGGAGTCAATATGATTTTTTCTTTAACAATATTTTTATCAATACATAACTCGATCGCTTCACTAAATGAGAGCTCTTTTGAACCGTGAATACGTGCTCCACCTTCAGTGGCATTGATAGTCATGACCCCCTCTTGAGATGCTATATGGATATCATTTTCAAAAAAGTTACGAAACATATTCCAAATTACGCTGGTTAGAACTGTACCATTTCCACCGTAGGCTTCTACTTCCACATCATCTTTACGTCGTTTTAATGCACCAAAAATATGACCGTCACTATGCGATTTTCCTTCCTCGCCATAAGCTAGGTCTTGTCCGATAAGGATGATATTTTCAAATTTGGCATGAAAAGCGGCTTCATACGCCATATTTGCAGCTGACATCCCAATACCAATATACCCATACTCAGGTTGATTAAAATATCGTGTATACCCAAAAGGGCGCATACTCATCTGCAACGTTGCACCATTCACACTTTCAACTAGCAACGGATGGGACAGTGAAGACATAGCGCAAATGATCCCCTCTTGAAACTCTCTCGAGGTACGTTGATAAAACTCTGCTGTTTCGGCTACACGCTCGATCGAAAAGACGATGTCGGGTTTAATTCCATACTGTTCCAAAATTGGTAAACTAGCGTCAACACTTAGCAATGTTACATTGTCTTTTATCGTTTTTAAAAGCGGAAGCTGTTTGGCTAAGGAGGGACCAGTAGAGATAATAATGGCCGTTTTCGTCGTTTTCATCTTTTGAATCAACTCCAATAACGTTGGGGTCTCTACCATTTTAGACACATTCGCCAAATGCCACTCCAACCCGATTAAAGCATCTGTAGTATCATTTCCCAAACCTGTGACGACATGGTGAATCGCTCGAACCAAATGGGCATTGCACTGTACTAATGATTCTCCATAATGATTCTCGTAATACGGAATATTAGGTTCAAGATGATAGGTCTTGCAAAACACCTTGATCTGAGAATCACTAAATATTCCGACGGCACGAACAAAATCGATCTCATGATGTTCAAAAAAATAGAGTCGTCTTTGCTCAATCTCTGTCGAAAAATCGATCAAATTATAGGCGATGTAGAGAAGTTCAATCTCCGGTTCAATCACGATGATATGGGTATGGTTTGTATTTTTTAGGAGAAGTTTAACGAACAGGGCATTTGCAATCCCATAAATAAAAAGAATAGGGTATCGGCTAAACTCTTGTTCGAACCGATCTACTTGAGCAAGAATTTCATCTTGAGGTCTCCCCTCATAAAAAAGAGACCCCGTAAGCCGATCCAAAATGTTAATATTCAACGGATCGGTCGGCTCTTGAAAGACTTCATAGCGATCATTTTCCTCAATAGCGAAGACCCGTGATCCCAAAGAAGGGTTGAGGATGATTAACGATTCAATATTGTGTTCAAATGTATTCATTATTGTCCCTTAGAGGTATCGTTTATCAGCCGATGGATACATCGACAAAGAAAGCCGATCCTCTACGGCTCTCTGAACTTAAAACTATTGGAGTAGTTTTAGAACATTCTGCTGAACAGCATTTGCTTGGCTCATTGCATAGCTTCCTGACTGAGCAAGAATATTGTATTTCGAGAAGTTTGCTGATTCTGCTGCAAAATCAACATCACGAATTTGTGATTCGGCTGCTTTGACATTCACTTGAGTGACTGAAATATTATTAACAATTGACGTGAGTTGATTTTGAACCGAACCTAGATCGGCACGAATTTGATCAAGCCGCTGAATCGCAGAGTCAGCGATTTTCATAACCGACATAGCACCTCGAAGCGTTGTTACCCCTGCACTCCGATAAGAGGCACTCACATTAAGAGCTGTTGCATTGGCATTGAACCCCATAGCACTCGCAATATCTTTATCGATGATTCCACCAACACTTCGTAAATTGACGGTTGCCTGAGCTGCACTCACTTTAACAGCTGAATTTACAACGCTACTTCCACTCGCACTAACTAAAATATCTGCCGCACCGATACGGGTCAACGTCAAACGGCCATAATTTTCAACGACATCAGATACCGTTGTACTGTTAAAAGCTTCATTTGCTTTTCCTAAACCAGCAACCGTTCCGAGATTCGTTCCAGACATTCGGATACCCCGTCCGTCACGACTAGTAAGAACCAATCGTCCACGACTATCAGTTGAAGCTTCTACACCGGTTGTGTCTTTAAAATTATTGATTGCTGCAACCAATACGCCATTCGCATCATTTGCATCGGAAATTTGGATATCTCCGATTTTAATGTTATTGATTTGTAAACCGACAACTGTCCCAGTAGCAACAGCTTGCAATCCTGTTGAAATAACTTGAAAACTCGCTTGAATTCCCCCGAGCATATCGGAGTTTTTGTTAATTACTTCAGCCAATACTCCTAATCCAGTTCCTGCACTGGTAGAAATTTTTACGGATTCAAGCGTATAGTTATTTACACCATCGGCATTGCTAAATGTTAATTGTACCGTGCCACCCGCTGTTATGGATGATGATGTCTCAAACCGTGCATTACCGATTTTATCCGAGCTAGTCGCCCCAATCGAAGCAGTAACTGATTGGTTAGAATAAGCACCGATTTGGAACTCTTTGTTCGTAAAAGAACCCGAAAGTAAAGATTGACCATTGAATGATGTCGTTTTTGCAATATTATCAAGTGATTCCATCAAACGTTTAATGTCGGATTGAAGTGCTTGACGAGATTGTGTCGTTTGACCATCTTGTGCCGCTTGAGTCGCTTTTACTTTGATAGTATCCAAAATTTTAATCTGTTCATCCATCGCTTTATCAGCGATTTGGATCATACTGATACCGTCATTCGCGTTTGCAATAGCTTGACCCAAAGTTGATGCTTGTGAACGAAGAGAATCTGCAATCGCCATACCTGAAGCATCATCTGCTGCAGTATTGATACGTAGACCTGAAGAGAGTTTAGACAATGAACTGTCCAAATTACGATTGTTTACATTTGCATTTGTATGCGCATTCATCGCTGCAATGTTTGTGTTAATTCGAAAACCCATAATAATTTCCTTCGGATTTTTTTGCATCCATGCAATAGTGCAGAAGAAAAAGCAAAAAATATACCAAACTTGCCATCAAGAGCTAAAAAAATAAAAATTGATAAAATTTAAAGGAAAAATACTACAAAGAAGATGATGCCCGAAAGGGCACCATAAAAAGAAAAATGGTGATTACTATTGTAGTAATCGAAGAACATTCTGTTGTACAGCATTGGCTTGCGACATCGCATAGCTTCCTGACTGAGCAAGAATATTGAATTTAGAGAAGTTTGCAGATTCTGCTGCGAAGTCAACATCACGGATTTGTGATTCAGCCGCTTTAATATTAACTTGAGTAACTGAGATATTATTAACAGTTGAAACCAACGCATTTTGAACCGAACCAAGGTCTGAACGAACTTGATCCAAACGTTGAATCGCTGAGTCAGCAATTTTCATAACTGCCATAGCACCTTTGAGTGTTGTAACACCGGCACCTTTATACGCTGCACTGATATTTTGAACATTAGCATTTGCATTAAAGCCCATAGCACTTGCTACATTTTGGTCAATTTGTCCACCAACACCACGAAGGTTAGTAGTTGCTTCTGCAGAAGAACCAATAGCTGTTTGTAACGCACCGCTAGAGCTAACAATGATATCAGCAGCACCGACACGAGTCAATGTCAAACGACCATAGTTTTCAGTTTGAGCACTTGTCAAACCACCAACAGTATTTAAACCTGTTCCAGAAACTTGGATACCGCGACCATCACGACTTGTAAGGGTTAAATGACCACGACTGTCAACACTTGCTTCTACACCGGTTGTGTCTTTAAAATTATTGATTGCTGCAACCAATACACCGTTTGCATCATTCGCATCTTCGATTTTGATATCGCCAATTTCGATGTTGTTGATTTTCAATCCGGTAATTGTACCTGTAGCAATTGCACTACTTCCAGTTTCAACAACTTGGAAACTTGCTTGAACTCCACCGAGCATATCAGAGTTTTTATTGATTGCTTCAGCCAATACACCCAACCCAGTTCCGGCACTAGTAGAAATTTTAACCGATTCTAATGTATAACTGTTTGTTCCATCTACATTTGTAAATGACATTTGAACCGAACCAGAACCTGTGACTGTCCCTGTTGTTTCGAAACGAGCATTACCGATTTTATCCGAGCTAGTTGCTCCGATCGATATACCAACTGATTGGTTAGAGTAAGCGCCTACTTGGAACTCTTTGTTCGTAAAAGAACCCGAAAGTAAAGATTGACCATTAAACGATGTCGTTTTTGCAATATTATCAAGTGATTCCATCAAACGTTTGATATCTGATTGAAGTGCTTGACGAGATTGTGTCGTTTGACCATCTTGTGCCGCTTGAGTCGCTTTTACTTTGATAGTATCCAAAATTTTAAGTTGCTCATCCATCGCTTTGTCAGCGATTTGGATCATACTGATACCGTCATTCGCGTTTGCAATAGCTTGACCCAAAGTCGAAGCTTGTGAACGAAGAGAATCCGCAATCGACATACCTGAAGCATCATCTGCTGCAGTATTGATACGTAGACCTGAAGAGAGTTTAGACAATGAACTGTCCAAATTACGATTGTTTACATTTGCATTTGTATGCGCATTCATCGCTGCAATGTTTGTGTTAATTCTGAAACCCATGATAAATCCTTTATCGTTAGAGCGCTTTTGGCTCTTTAGTTAGTTGAGCATCCTTGCTTCTACAACTATATCGGGAGATAAACAAAAAACTTTAACGGTTTTGCAACTTTTTTTGTTACACTTTCAAAATTCATCCATTATATATAGGATACGCCCCTTTGAAACTAATTATTGTAGAGTCTCCGGCCAAAGCCAAGACCATTAAAAACTTCCTCTCTAAAGATTATGAGGTTATCGCCTCTAAAGGGCATATCCGAGATCTCCCTAAAAACCGCTTCGGTATTAAAATCGATGATGAAAAAATCATTGCCGAGTATCGCATCAGTGAAGACAGTACCGCTACCGTCAAGCAAATTCAGGAGCTTGCCAAAAAAAGTGATGAAATCTTTATCGCGACCGACGAAGACCGCGAGGGAGAAGCAATCGGGTGGCATATTGCTCACGCTATTGATAAAGACCCTGAATCGTTGCCGAGAATCGTATTTCATGAGATTACGAAAACTGCAATCATTCATGCACTCGAATCTCCGCGCACTATCGATATGGATCGGGTTAATGCTCAGCAAGCACGCCGTTTACTCGATCGCATGGTGGGGTATAAACTCTCTCCTCTTCTAGCCAGCAAAATCCAAAAAGGGCTCTCAGCAGGACGTGTTCAATCCTCAGCCCTCAAAATCGTCGTTGATCGTGAACGTGAAATCCGCGCCTTTATCCCTGAAGAGTACTGGAGTATCGATACCCTTTTCAAAAAAGATATTGAAGCGACGTTGGTGAGTTTTGAAAACGAAAAAATTGAGAAGCTCACGATTAAAACGGGCGATGAAGCAACGCGAATTGTAACGACACTCAAAGGCGAGAGCTTCACAGTCGGTGAGATTGAAACCAAAGAGCGCAAAAGCTCTACCCCTCCGCCGTTTATGACCTCGACCCTCCAACAAACGGCCTCCTCTTCGCTCGGATTCTCTCCGAAGAAAACGATGATGGTCGCCCAAGCATTGTATGAGGGGGTTAAAACTCCTGATGGTACCAGCGGGGTTAT
Organism: Sulfuricurvum sp.; assembly: GCF_028688295.1. Classification (GTDB taxonomy): domain Bacteria; phylum Campylobacterota; class Campylobacteria; order Campylobacterales; family Sulfurimonadaceae; genus Sulfuricurvum. The sequence continues at coordinate 35,135 of NZ_JAQTYM010000006.1, read as the reverse complement.
CACCTATATGCGTACCGACTCACTAAACCTCGCAGCCGAAGCGGTTGAAGCGGCGCGTGAGCTGATTTTGAACCGTTATGGAAAAGAATATTTACCAAAAGAGCTCAAAGTCTATACGAAAAAATCCAAAGGGGCACAAGAGGCGCATGAAGCGATCCGTCCGACGATGCTCGCCTTTACCCCTGAGATCGCGGCAACCTATCTCAAACCCGATGAGATTAAACTCTACCGACTTATCTATAACCGCTTTATCGCCTGTCAAATGAACGATGCACGTTTTGAGCAACAAAGTATCACCTTTACATCCGCCAAAGCAGAATTCAGAGCGACCGGACGTAAACTCTTGTTTGACGGTTTTTACCGTGTTGTCGGAAGCGATGATAAAGATAAGCTCCTCCCGTCGCTCACAACAGGGGATGCGATCGATATTCAGAGTATCACTCCCGAGCAACACTTTACCGAGCCGCCATCACGCTACTCCGAAGCGAGTTTGATTAAAAAGCTCGAAGCTGAGGGGATCGGTCGTCCATCAACCTATGCACCGACCATCAGTACCTTGCAAGCACGTAACTACATCGAAATCGAGAAACGTGCAATTCAACCGACCGAGATAGCGTTTACCGTAACAGAGATGCTGGAGACTCATTTTAACGAGATTGTCGATGCCAGCTTTACCGCGACGATGGAAGAGACCCTCGATGAGATCAGCGAGAGCGGCAAATCGTGGCACAAAATTTTGCTCGATTTTTATTATCCGTTTTTGGAACAAATCGAAGCGGGTAAAACCAACATCGTCAGCCTAAAAATGGCAAAACCGCTCGGACGCAACTGTCCGCAATGCGGTAGTGAGCTATTGCTCCGTTCAGGGCGTTTCGGTGAGTTTATCGCCTGTAGCGGTTTTCCGAAGTGTAAATACACCGAGCAGACTGAAGAGAACCAAAAAGAGAACCCGACAACTCCGGATGAAGTAAGTGAAGAGGTATGTGACAAATGCGGCAGTGCGATGGTGGTCAAAAACGGCCGTAATGGGAAGTTTTTGGCGTGCAGCGGCTATCCGAAATGTAAAAATACCAAAACACTTAACCAAGAAACCAAGTTTTCTGAAGTTCCGTGTCCTGAATGCGGCGGAAAACTGCTATGGCGTCAATCACGTAGAGGGGCTTTTTGGGGATGTGAACACTATCCGAAATGTAAATTTATCTCTAAATTCGAGCCAAGTGATAAAAAATGTGAAGTCGAAGGGTGTGGAGGTGCATTGGCTCCACGAACCTACCGTAACAAAGAGGTGTATGAGTGTGTCAAATGTAAAGACCGCACACCGCGAGAAGAGGAAAATGCGTGAAAATCGGATTACTTTCCGATACCCATAAAAAAGAGGGGCGATCGCAAAAGGTAATCAACCACCTCAAAGCTCAGGGAGCAGAGTTTCTGATCCATGCCGGAGATATCGTCAAACCTGAGATCCTCGAACAACTCAAAAATAGTGGATTGCGCTATGTTGCCGTCTATGGCAACAATGATGCCGCTTTGATCGAATACCATACCAAATACAATCTCGTCCAAGAGCCCCACTATTTCAAACTCGGCGGGGTGAATTTCAAACTGATGCATTTACCGTTTTACATGAATGCCGATGCCGAAATAATCATTTTCGGCCATACCCACGTATTTGAATGTGATTTTAAAAATCGCACTCTGTTTCTCAATCCGGGAGAAGCGTGTGCCAGAGATAAAGCCCTCTCATCATGTGCAATGTTAGAAATAACCGATACCTATTTTAATGTAACACACTACACGAGAGCCGTTGGAACAGACACGTTTGATGAACACCACTACTCTTTTGAAAGATCCTAATATGTCCAAAAAAATATTTCTCTGCTCTATTTGTAACATCAACAGCGGAACCTGCAACGAAGATTGCAAATTTTGCTCCCAAAGTGTGAAATACAAAGCCGATATAGAGCGCTATAAACAAAAGCCTATGGATCAGATTTTAGAAGAAGCACGCCGCCTTGAAGCACTCGGAGCGCTCGGCTTTTGTCTTGTCACAGCCCAAAAGGGGTTGGATGACAAAACACTCGAGTTTGTCTGCAACGTCGCTTCTACGCTCAAACGTGAAGTACCGCGCCTTCGTCTTATCGCGTGTAACGGTACGGCTACGTTGGATCAGCTCAATGAACTCAAACGCTCCGGAGTGAGTGCCTATAACCACAACCTCGAAACGAGCCGTGAATTTTACAGCCAAGTGTGTACGACTCACCCGTGGGAGGAGCGCTACGAGACGTGTGAAAACGTCAACCGTTCAGGACTAAAACTCATCACCGGAGGGATCTTCGGGATGGGAGAAACCCACGAAGACCGCCTCAGCATGCTCTATTCACTTAAAGAACTGAACCCTGTTTCGGTACCGCTAAACTTTTATCACCATAATCCAGCCTTGCCACTGAGTCCCAATCCTTTATCGATCGATGAATCACTCAACCTCATCACGTTAGCACGGAAAATTTTAGACAAAGCGGATCGGATTATGATTGCGGGAGGACGCGAAATCACCTTTAAAGAACGCCAAAATGAGATTTTTGAAGCAGGTGCGAACAGTATCGTCATCGGAAACTATCTCACTACCGCCGGACGTGAAGCCCATAGTGATTTGATGATGCTAAAAGAGTTAGGATTTGAAATTGCGTCTTCACCTGAGGATAAGTAAGTTATAATAACACCATCAAGCAAGGCGAAAAGGAGATAGTCGGATGTCACAATCGGTATTATTAACCATCGCCAGAGCCTCTATCGAAGAGGTGTTACAAGCCCAAAATTCGATTGATCGTAACGATCTGCTCGAAAACTATCCCATTCTGCGTGAGCCCATAGCAATACAAATAACCCTCTTTTTAGATAACAAAGTTCGCGGCAGTGCCAAAAGTGAAACACCCCAGCGTTCACTTCTCGAAGATATTATCCATAATTCTAAAATTGCCGCGTTTCAAGACGAAAGTTTCGATCCCCTCGTTACCTCTGAATATCTCCATACGACAATCAAACTCACGCTATTTACCGCCGATGGGGAATTAAGCCATCAAAGCGAAGCGATATTAAAAGCCTAATCTATAACGATTGTATATAGTTGGCAATGGCGAAACCGTGGTTAAGTCCCAATGCGATCGAACCGCCTGATTCTTGGGTAATATCTCCCGCCACAAAAAGTCCGGCTACATTGGTCTGATAGTTCTCATCATGAACAGGCTTTCCATCCTCTTCACGTATACCGCTACTTTGCAAGAATCCGCTCGGGGTTGTCCCGCCGATGGCATATACAAGCCGATCAAACAGCTCTGTAGTACCATCACTGAAAATCACTTTTACTTTTCCGCTCTCACTCTCCAACTCGGTAATTTCTGTATTGAGCAGTGGTCGAACCGCACCCTCAGCCACTGCTTTTTCAATATCGGCCTGATTGGTCGGATTAGCACGGCGAAACGTTCCGCGTCGGTAACAGATAGAGACTTCATTTCGATCGCACAGTTCAACCGCATACTCAATCGCCGAATCTCCCCCTCCGACAACCATCACTTTTTCTCCCTGAGAACATCCATCCAACGTAAAATGGATCTGACTTTTAATCGAAGGTGGGATTTTATAATCGGGTTTATTCGGTTTGCCCATCCGACCGATTGTCACCACAACATACGATGCCTTAATGCTACCTCCGCCGATAAAAACCTCAAATCCCCCCTCTATTTTCACAATTTTTTGTACTTCGGTATGAGTTTTAAGTTCTAGTACCTCATTATCGAGTAATTGATCAAAAAAGTCTAATGTCGACTCTTTGGTTCCATCCATAAAATAGATAGTACCGTCTAATTCAACTTTTTGCCCTTTCCAATCTTTATCCACACGTTTATTATCTTTGTAAAACTTTCGGATTGTCGCATTATGATTTTCATCTTTTTCAAGAAGTATGATATCACGCATCCCTAGCACATAACTCTCAATCGCCGTCGCTATCCCCGCAGGACCTGCACCGATAATCGCTACCTGATACCTATGCTCCATCTCAACTCCTCTATCACTACTTTAAAGTGATGTACTCTATCATAAAGAGGGATAAAATCCAATTTATGTTATCATCTACAGATGTACTATGTAATTCAACGTCACCATGGTGATCAAAAAAAACACTATTTGGCTTACACCGTCCCCCGCTGTATCAGTTCTGAAAATTCCCAGAATGTTATTTTTGAATTCCGTCATGAGGGAGTCGTGAAACGAAAATGGGCTTCTAAAGAAGAAATTATTCTACTGACCGATAATGAAGCTCTCTTTAAAGAGACTTTAGAAAAACTTGAAGCACTTAAACACTCTCATTTAGAAAAAATAGATGCCGCTCAAACACAATTAAATCACGAAATTTCTTCTTTATTAAACGCGATGCAATCAGAATTTGAAACCATTAAAAATAACACTTAACTTTATATAGAAAACATTCCACTCACAATTGTATGTTATAATTTCACTTATATCCCGGTCTTAAGGAGACTTCGACGATGAAAAAATTAGTATTTTCAGCAATTCTTGCTGCAACTTTACTCGGTGCGAGTGATTTTAATTATGAAATTAGCCCTGTTGCTGGTTACCTCTGGAATTCAACTTCTTCAGATGAAAAAAACCAAGCAAATGGTGGGCCAATGGGCGGCGTAGAAAATCATGCAGTATATGGTTTTGAAATGCAAATGAATAACGTTTGTGATTTTATCAAACCTGAGTGGATGCTTCTATACGGACGTGATCGCGTTACAGGTGCTGATGAAAAAACAGGTGTATTGACATCTATGCTCAATGGTGTCTATGAACTCGATACAAATACTGCAATTACCCCGTTTGCAAAAGCAGGTTTGGGTTATGAGTGGTATACCAATACCCATCGCCAAAGCTTCGATGGTCTTGTTGCAGATGCTGGACTTGGAATGAAAGCGGATATTACAAAACATATCGCTCTCAAACTTGAAGGTTTGTATATGTACAAAATGAACAACAACGGTGTTAATGGAAGCAACGGTGAAGTTCATAACGTTGCGGCACTTGCCGGTTTGACATTTAGCTTTGATGAAAATGCAGCTCCTGTAGTTGCAGCAGTAGCAGCTCCTGTAGTTGCAGCCGTTGTTGCTCCTGAACCAAAACCGGCTCCAAAACCGGTAGTAGTTCCAGCTCCGGCTCCAAAACCAGTAGTAGTTGCTGCCCCAATCGACAGTGATAAAGACGGTGTATTTGATCCTCAAGACAAATGCCCTGCTACTCCGGCTGGATTCAAAGTGGATGCTGATGGTTGCCCTCTTAAAGCAACATTACACTTGAACTTCGCAACGGATTCAAATAAAGTAGATGCTGAAGGTATTGCTAAAGTAGCTGCATTCTCTAGCTTCTTGAAAGATAGCACTGCTTACAAAGCGAGTATCGTAGGTCATACTGATAGTACTGCATCAGACAAATACAACCAAAAACTCTCTGAAAAACGTGCTGAAATGGTTAAAGATATGCTCGTTAACAACGGTGTTGCGGCTGAACGTTTAACAACAGCAGGTAAAGGTGAATCTCAACCGGTTGCTTCTAACAAAACAAAAGCTGGCCGTGCTGAAAACCGCCGTATCGAAGTAGAACTTTCTCACTAAGTTCTACCCCTCTTCCCGCTCACGCGGGAAAGCTTCTTTCCTATCCTTTTACCTTATCTCGAAACGTCTTCATAAACTTCTCTACTTTTGGTGCAATAACCGCATAACAATACCCTTGTGTCGGATGCTCAGTATAATAATCTTGATGATATGCTTCAGCCTCATAAAACTCAGGAGCTGGTGAGAGCTCTGTTACAATCGGAGCATCCCACCCTTTTTGAGCCTCAGAGATGGATTGTAATGCTTTTTCTTTTTGAACTTCATCATAATAATAGATAACTGAACGGTATTGCGTGCCGCGATCAGCACCTTGAACATTTAAAGTTGTCGGATTATGGATGACCCAAAAGATATCCAAAATCTCTTCATAACTAATGATAGAGGGATCATAGGTGATTTCTACTACTTCTGCATGTCCGGTTGCACCGCTGCATACTTGCTCATAAGAGGGATTTTTGCGCGCTCCCCCCGTATAACCGCTAAGGGCACTTTGTACTCCAAGCACACGAGTATAAACCGCCTCAATACACCAAAAACATCCGCCCCCTAAAAGCGCCTTTTCCATTCCTCTATCCTTTTGTATCATAGTGTGCGATTATCCGTTTTCAGGGCTGTTAGGTACTTGAAGAATATCTATTGAGTTGATGACTTAAGTTGGCTGTTTTTTAATCAAATATTTGAATATTTTATATCTTAATAGGTTTATAATGTCACTGTTTCGTCAGAACACGTTATCGTACGGTAATCAAATACCGGTACGATAACGTACTATTTTACAAAGGAGAACCCAATGGAAAAAATGACACCGTTAGAAAAAATGTTGGTCAAAAAATTACGCAAATCTAAACGCGCCAGCTGGATGGTTGACTAAATAACACTTTGCCTCTGTGGCAATCTGCTTCATCTATCATTTCTACTCATATACTTTTACCTAACAACGTTATAATTCTCTTTATACTCATTTATTATTCTTTTACCCTTGGTTAACATCCCTCGGTCATACTGTCAGACGTCTACCTCAATGACGAGGTAATAACCTTAAAGGAGTAATCTATGATGCGTTTACTTGTCTTATCAACTTTAAGTTGTGCCTATCTAGCGGCATCCACATCAACCCCTATTACAATGTCGTCAGATCTAAACCTGACAGAGAATCAGGTCAAACAACTACAGCGGATAGATGCAACACTAGAGCAGGTAAAACGGCACACTTATGCTAAACAAATCGAAGTGCTTAATCCGTACCAACGGAAACTCTTTTGCGCACGCCAAAAGAGTCTTTGTAATACCAACTAAGAAAGGTAACGATGCTTCAAGCCCTGATGGTCGAAGATGACCCCGATATCACAACATTGTTGGTGAATTATCTCAAAAATTATGGGATAGCACTTAATGCCGTATCAACCCCCTCTGCCGGTCTTAATTTATTAGAGACCGACCATTTTGATCTAATCATTTTGGATTTAACACTCCCACAGATGGATGGGTTAGCACTGTGCAAAATGATCCGCCAAAAAACTGATATCCCTATTCTGATCTCCAGTGCCAGAAGTGATATCAACGACAAAGTAATCGGACTGGAATACGGAGCAGATGATTACCTCCCAAAACCGTATGAGCCTCGTGAATTAATCGCACGTATTAAAAGCGTTCTACGCCGCTATCGACCTACCCTAGAGAAAAAAAATAAGCCCTTTATGCTCAATGAAAATGAGCAGACAATCTTTTTTAACGGCGCACAGCTCTCTTTGACGCGTGCTGAATATGAGCTGTTATCCCTTTTTATCCTCCACCCGAACCAAACACTCAGCCGTGATTTTCTCTCCAACAACTCCGAAGCTATTTCTTGGGAAAGTTCGGTTCGAACCATCGATGTTATCATTAGTCGCTTACGTCAAAAAATTGAAAAAGACCCAAAAAGTCCCCGCTTTATCCACTCTATTCGCGGAAGCGGTTATCGGTTTTCAGGCTAAGTAATGCGCCATAGTATCTTTCTTCGTATTACCCTGTTTTTTCTCTTTACCTTAAGTGTCATGGGATTTGGATTTTATTTTTTACACCAAAAACTAGCCCAAGAGCATACAAAACAACTGGAACTCGAAGCAGGGAAACTACTCCTCGTATTACGTAAAAGTATCGTTCTGGATCAAAACGAACGGCGTTCGTTTTTACAAGAACAAGGTTACAGTGTTGCTGAACCGCACCCTGATCTCATTAACACCCTGAGCAATGGCCTTCCCTACATCCCTGAAAACTATCCTGAAGCGATTAAAGACTCCCTCAAAGAGGGACGAATACAGATTTTAAAAGATGAAAATCATCTCTATATTTACCTCACTAAAGCGACTCCTCCGCTATTGGTAATCAAAACTGATGCCGCAAAACAATCCTTTTGGCCAGCAGCCGTATTTGTCATCCTAATATTAACGCTCTTGCTTTTGTACTGGCTGATTATCCGAACCCTTTTCCCCCTTAAAACCTTGATCCATTCGATCAACCATTATGCAAATTCAGGGTTTTATGCCCCTATAAAAAGTGGTAAAAAAGATGAGATTTCTCTGGTTTCTCGTGCGCTTGATAGTGCAATGCATAAAAATCAAACGCTTCTCGAAGCGCGCAGACTTTTTTTACGTAATATCATGCATGAGTTAAAGACTCCGATTACCGTCGGTAAATTAGCACTCCCTTTCCTCAAAAACGGTGAAGAAAAATCGATTTTAGAGCGGGCATTTTCACGAATGGAACACTTAATAGCGGAGCTGGTTAAAGTAGAGCAAATCACCTCTGGAGCACTGTCACCTCATCTTCAAGAGTGTGATCCGAAACATCTTATCGAAAAAGCTAAAACATTGCTTTTTCTAAACAATGAGACTATCAATCTGCAGTTAAGTGGAACATCCATATATGCAGATTGTGAAGTACTCGTCACGGTCTTTAAAAATCTTATCGATAACGGGATCAAATACAGTTCAGATGGCAAAGTCTCTATCGTTCAAAACGGTACCACTATTCTCTTTTCTAACAAAGCTGAACCATGGCCCTCAGGGTGTACATTGCAAACCCTAAGTGAACCGTTTTTTCATCACCATGAAAATTCACAAAGTTTCGGGCTAGGACTCTATATTATCAAATCCATATTAGATGCCCATAATTTTACCCTCAATTATCGTTATTCCCATGGGGAGCATTGCTTTGAGGTAATATGCCTCAACCCTCTTTTATCACTCGATTAAGACGGATTTCAAAACAAGCCCCTTTAGAGGTATTGTGTACACTGAGTTTTCCTAAAAAGTGTTTTTCAACAATCATTTTCGCCATATACAACCCGATCCCTGTCCCTTGGGACTCAAATTTGGTTGTAAAGTACGGATCGAAAATTTTATCAATAATATCAGGGGATATGCCCCCTCCCGTATCTTCAATAGCTATTGTACAATATTGCTCATCCTCAACACAACGGATGAGGATTACCCGCTCACGTCCCCGATGCTGTTCTATCGCTTCACGTGCATTATTTACAAGATTAATAACAACCTGTTTTAGCTCATTTGGATAGACTAAAACTTCGATCGTCATATCAATATCGCGCTCAATAATAATTTTTTTACGCATTAACAAAGGACCTAAAAGAGCTTCAACATCATTAACCAACGTATTAATATTTACTAAGATTTGATCTTTATCTTGTTTGAAAAAATTGCGGAAATCATCAATCGTCTGCGACATGTATTCGATCTGCGCTTCAGCGATCTCGATCACTTTTGAAGATTCGCTATTCCCCCCTATCGCGCAACTCAAATTCAAACGTGTCATCGAGAGCCCTAAAATATTAAGCGGCTGTCGCCACTGGTGCGCAATCGATTCGAGCATAGAACCAATCTCGGCCATTTTAGCTTGCTGCATCAGCAATTTTTCCTGTTTTCGGTTTTTTTCAACCGCTTTTTCAATCTCATCTTGAAGCCGTTGATTAAAGGTTTGAAGCTCTGTTGTTCGCTGACGTACTAATACGTCAAGACGACGATTCTTATAGGCAATTAAAATAAATAATATCCCCATAAAACCAACTATACCCCAGACTAAGCGATAATTTACTGGTTCATTACGCTCCATAACAAGCCAACGTCCGTGAATCTCTTCATATTCTGATGGGGTGATAGAAGCGAGAACTTTATCCGAGATAGAAGCTAACATCCCCCAATCATTGCGGAAAGCAAAGGCGAGTTCATATCGGTACGACGTTTCCCCGACGACCTTAAGTCGTTTTAGATTATGGCGTTCGATAAGATGACTAACAACTCCTAGCCCTTCGATACAGGCATACGCCTCGCCCGAAGTAACTTTTTGAAGTGCTTCAAGAGAGGTATCGGCAACGACGGGGATAATTTTTGGATAATAGGTGCGTAGATACTCTTCCGTGGCATAGGAACGGACAACCGAAACTTTTTTTCCACTCAAATCGTTCAAATCATTCACATATCCTACATCCGAATCGGCAACAATGACAACTGATTGTTTGAGATAGGGACGGCTAAAAAGGAGACTTTCACGACGTTTATCTGTGATCGCCGCACACGAGAGCATATCGATCTCTTTATTTTGAACAGAACGGAGAGAATCACTCCATTGGCTTCGACTGTAATCAATCTCAAAATGTACGCCCAACCGCTTTTCGAGAAGTTTCAAGTACGATGCGCTGACTCCTGCGTGTCTCCCTTTTTCATCCACCGATTCTATCGGAGGCCAGTTTTGATCAATTCCGACTCGAATGACCGGATGATCACGTAGCCATTGCTTCTCTTTTTCACTCAGTTGTAATGCGCTGTGTTTGTAACGTAAAGGCTCAAATGAAGGAATAGATTGGACTACCCCCATCAGTCGATATCCCTGTGCTATCATCTCTAGCCGTACCGGATCAATACTACCAAAAGCGATATTTGGTCGAAAAGCCAACTCTTTAAGTGCTCGTCCCTCAAAAATGAGGGCATCGAGTGATTTATGCTGTGGATTGTAATCACGATAAATCAACGCTGCCGTCTCTTCAATATGATCAAAGGCCCACAGCCACCCTTTTATCGATGCATCGTAAAAGGCTTCGGCCCTTTGTGGGTTTTTAATGGTCTCATTGGTCGTTGTAAATAAAATATCGCTGTAAAAATCAAATCCATACTCTTTGGGATGAATAGCATGTGTTTCAACCCCTGCTTTTTGGAGAATATAGGGTTCATTTGAGAGATAAGAGACCATTGCATCGGTTTCTCCTCTAGCCAATGACATCGGATCATACGAGTGTTCTTGTAGATCCAAATCACTGAATTGCAATCCGACACTTCGAAGCATCGCCTGCATCTCAGCCCCCTCGATCGTATCAGCAGTTAGCATTATCCGTTTGTTTTTTAAATCTTTGGCACTACGGATATTGGCATCTTTTCGACTTAGGAGCATCATCGGAGAAGATTGAAATACGGCTGCCATGAGAACAAGAGGGGCACCTTTGATATAATCCACTATCAGCGAAGAACGCCCGACACCGTATTGAGCTTTGCCCGCCATTACGGCATCAAAAGCGTCTTGTTTGTTATGTGCATCTAGGATGGTGACATCCAATCCTGCATTAGCGTAATATCCCTTTTCTTTGGCTATGTAATAGCCTGCAAACTGGAACTGATGGAGCCATGGCAGCTGCAATGTTACCGACTCTTTCGCCCATACGATCGACACTAAAAAGAGAGATAAAAAAAGTATCTTTTTCATAAGTTAGAGTGTATCCAAAGAATTATATTTTCATACTTAGAACTGCTTATGCTCCTTTGGGGTAAAATAAAGAACTAATTTTTACACAAAGAGCATTTATGTCGGTCAAACAAACACTTCTTGAAACCATCTCCCGCCGCCCCCTCATCATCGACGGTGCTATGGGGACTCAGCTTCAGGAACGTGCCGACAAGATACCCGAGTCTGCTTGGGAAGGACTAGAGGGGTGTAATGAACTCCTCAACGTCACCGCTCCTGAAGTTATGAGCGATATTTTTCACGCCTACCTCACGGCAGGAGCCGATCTTATCACCACCAATACCTTCGGTTCTTTTAACTGGGTTTTGGATGAATACGGGATCGGACATCGCTCGTACGAGCTCTCCCGTGCAGGTGCGGCGGTATGTAAAACGGAGTGTGACAAATTCTCCACACCCGAACATCCCCGATTTGTCCTCGGTTCTATCGGGCCGGGAACCAAACTCCCCTCTCTAGGGCACATTCACTACGATGAAATGTTTACGGGATATTTGGAGTGTTGTTTGGGTCTTATCGACGGCGGATGCGATATCTTCCTCTTAGAAACATGCCAAGACCCGCTCCAGATCAAAGCGGCACTCCACGCCTGCGAAGCGGCAAACCGTGAGCGAGGAACTGAGCTTCCTATTATGGTCTCTGTTACCATCGAGCTTGCGGGAAGTATGCTCATCGGAACCGATGCACAAACGATTGCTACCATCTTAGAACCCTTCGACATCATCAGCCTCGGTTTCAACTGCGGAACGGGACCGGAGCAATACGGTAAACACGTACGTACCCTCTCTGAAGTGTGGGCTAAACCGATCTCCGTCCACGCCAATGCGGGACTACCACAAAATCGCGGCGGTTACTCGTACTATCCGATGGGGCCTGATGAGTTTGCACAACTCCAATGTGACTTTTTAAACTATGACGGTGTCAGTTTTCTCGGCGGATGCTGCGGAACAACCCCTCAGCATATCCGTGCATTAGTTGATAAAGTCTCTTCTATCGCCCCTAAAAAACCTTCCGGGAATATGCCGGCTTCTGTTGCATCGCTCTTTAATAGCGTCGAGCTGATTCAAACACCCTCTCCCCTTTTGATCGGGGAACGCTCTAACTCTACAGGGTCTAAAGCGTTTCGAGAGCTCATCATCGCGAGTGATTACGAGGGAACCCTCAGCGTCGGACAAGCCCAAGTGCGTGACGGTGCCCATTGTCTCGATGTCAACGTCGAGTTTGCGGGGCGTGATGGTGCGATCGATATGGCGCACGTTATGAGACTCTATAACCAAAAAATCCCCCTTCCGCTGATGCCTGATGCGACGCGGGTCAACACGATGGAAGAGGCACTCAAATGTATCGGCGGAAAACCGATCATCAATTCGGTCAACCTCGAAGACGGGGAAGAGCGGCTCGATGCGATCTGTTCTCTCGCCAAAAAATTCGGAACGGCACTCGTATGTCTCGTCATCGATGAAAAAGGGATGGCAAAAACCACGGCGGATAAAATGCGGATCGCGGATCGTATCTACGATCTGTGTGTCAACCGCCACGGCATCGACCCACGCAATCTTATGTTCGACATGCTCACTTTTACGGTAGGAAGCGGTGATGTGGAATACCGTGACGCGGCTATCCAAACACTCGAAGCCATCCGTCAACTTCACGCCAAGTATCCGAACGTCGGCTCGACATTGGGGCTTTCAAACATCTCGTTTGGTCTGAGCATGAATGCCCGTGTCTTTTTGAACAGCGTCTTTTTACACCACTGTCTCGAAGCGGGAATGACCAGTGTCATCATCAACGTCAAACACATCGTACCGCTTGCAAAAATGTCCGAAGAGGATCGTAGCATCTGTGAAGAGCTATTGTTCCATCCCGATGATCAGTCCCTCTTTAAATTTATCGGCCATTTCAGTGACAAAACTATTGATAACGGCAAAAACGACGAAGCCTATGAGGCGATGAGTGATGAGGAAAAAATTGCCCAACTTCTCCTCGACGGAGATAAAGAGCGGATGATCCCGTTGGTCGAAAAAGCGCGTCACACCATCAACCCTGACACTATCGTTAATGAAATTCTTATCGATGCGATGAAAATCGTCGGTGAGCTTTTCGGATCGGGGAAAATGCAGTTGCCGTTTGTATTGCAGAGTGCCGAGACGATGAAAACGACCGTCGATTATCTCAACCCCTACCTCTCCAAACAGGAAAAAGATACTGATACCACCCTCGTGATCGGCACCGTCAAAGGGGACGTTCACGACGTAGGGAAAAATCTTGTCGATATTATCCTCTCCAACAACGGGTTCAAGGTGATCAATATCGGGATCAAAACGGAGCTCGAAGAGTATCTCGATGTTATGAAAGAGAACGATATCCACGCCATCGGTATGTCGGGATTACTCGTCAAATCGACCCAAGTGATGAAAGACAATCTTGAAATCATGGCTTCCAAAGGGATTACGACACCTGTTTTACTTGGCGGTGCAGCACTCACTCGCAGTTTTGTGGACGATTTTTGCCGACCGATCTATAACGGAGCAATCTTTTATTGCCGCGACGCGTTTGATGGGGTCATCGCGATGAGCCGCATCGAGAAATACAACGCCGATCCGAGCGTAGGGCTTGATACCCGTTTAGGCGGTGATATGGTTGAACGTGCCGCCAAAGAGGTGATCGACGTTGTTATCCCTCCCTATCATGAGCTAAAAATGCCGAGTGCAGTAAGAATCCCTACTCCACCGTTTTGGGGACGACGAGTATTGCGTAAAGAGCAGCTCGATTTTGATATGGTATGCGGTTGGATTAACAAACGTAGCCTCTTTAAAATGCACTGGGGATACAAACGTGCCGGCATGCCGGTTGAAGAGTATAAAAAACTTCTTGATACTAAAGTGTACCCCGCCTATGAACGTATTAAATCGGAGATTATCAAGAGGGGATTATTTGATCCTACCGTGATTTATGGATACTATCCCGTCCGAAGCAGTGACCATGAGCTCCTAATTTTTGATGAGAGCTGCGGATGGAATATCGATGCAAACGCTAACCGCCAAAACCTCGAAGAGGTGATCGGAAATGCCAAATATGTATTCGAATTTCCGCGCCAACGTAAAGCACCGCACCGTGCATTGAGCGACTTCTTCACCCACACCCGCGATGATGTGTTGCCGCTAACGTGTGTTAGCGTCGGGGACAAATTTAGCGAGTACGAAAAAGAACTTTACGCCTCTAACCAATATCTAGAATACAATCTGGTACACGGATTCGGCGTGGAGCTTGCCGAAGCGTTAGCCGAAGTGGCGCACAAACAGATCCGTTTGGATCTAGGTATCGCACACGATGATGAGGGGTTCAGCTTGCGAGACGTTCGCCTCAACCGCTATGCGGGAGCACGCTACAGTTTCGGGTACCCTGCGTGTCCTGATCTGGAGCAAAGTCGTATCATTTTTGATCTATTACGTCCCGAAGAGTTTGGTATTACCCTCTCTGAAACGTTCCAAATTCACCCTGAGCAAAGCACGACGGCACTCGTTGTCCATCATAAAGAAGCAACCTACTACAACATTTAAAAATGAAAAACACGAGTTCATGGGGGCTCCAAGCCCCCTTAAAATCTCCATTTTCATTTATGCTATAATTTTTCAAATGATTAATCAACAACATCTTTTAGAACAAACAAAACGCTTGTCCCTTCTTTTTGCAGAAGACAGTGACCCTTTACGTATTCGTATGGTTGCGGTATTTGAAGAATACTTTTATCGTGTAGATAGTGCGATAGACGGTCGCGATGCTCTTGAGAAGTATAATGAGTATTTCCATACCAAACAAAAGCATTACGATCTCGTCATCTCAGACATTCAAATGCCAAGAATGGATGGAGTAGAACTCACTGCCGAATTACGATCAATCAGAGAAGATCAACCGATCATCATCCTCTCAGCCCATACGGAAACGGACTATCTTCTCCAACTTATAAACATCGGAGTGTCTCAATTCATCACCAAACCGGTGCAATATCCTGAAATGTTTGATACTTTGCATAAAGTATGTTCCAAAATCAATACTTCCCCTGTTATTTCGACAAAACCACTCCACATTGTCCATCTTTCGGATGAGTTCTTTTGGGATAATGAGAAAAAAATATTTTTTCAAGGTGATGAGATAATCACCCTAACCAAATATGAAATTTTATTAATGGAAATTTTGGTTAAAAAGTTTGAACAAGTATGCACTACCGATGAGATACTCTATCATTTTTATCACAACAACATTGATTTGAATTCCGATAATCTTCGCGGTATGATGATGCGGTTGCGAAAAAAGCTTCCAGAGAAAGCGCTTACGAGTATTTATGGGATGGGGTATCGGTTATCATCGATACATTAAGAGCGATTTTTCCAGACTTTTTCAATCCACTCCCCCATCTTCGCT
>NZ_JAQTYM010000006.1:0-19160 GCF_028688295.1 Sulfuricurvum sp. | reverse complement strand
TTTTTCCAGACTTTTTCAATCCACTCCCCCATCTTCGCTTCATAACCACTGTTTTTAAACTCGACAAATTTGAGAGGTTTTGAGAGATATTTTTGCTCTACCCATCCTCCGAAATCATGCGGATACAAATACCCTTTGTGCTGTTGACGCAAGTGCTCGGGAATATCGAAGATCACTCCGTTTTTCACGGCACTTTGCGCGGCGTTGATCGCGTTATACGCCGTGTTCGATTTCGGGGATGCACACAGATAGATCACCGCTTGCGCGAGGATTATACGCGCTTCGGGATAGCCGATTTGTTTGACACTCATCATCGCCGAGGTAGTCAATGTCAACGCCTGTGGATTTGCATTGCCAACATCTTCACTGGAGAGGATCACGAGACGTCGTGCGATAAATTCGGGTGGTTCGCCCCCCTCTATCAAACGGGCTAGGTAGTAGATCGCGGCGTCGGGATCGGAGCCTCGGATACTTTTGATGAGGGCAGAAGCGAGATCATAATGCACCCCCGCTTCCGAACTTCCCAAGCTTTGCGCCGCAGGGCGGAGTGATTTTAGGAGTGCGAGGGTGATCGGTTTGTTCAGTGCAGAAGCAACTTCGAGTAGTTTGAGCATAGCCCTAGCATCGCCACCTGAGCTGGCAATCAAATATTCTCGTGCCTCCTCATCCATTTCAACAGAAGTACGGACTAACAAATCTTCTAACGCTTTATGCGTGATCGAGTGAAGTTCAAACAGCAGTGAGCGTGATCGCATCGCCGCAGTGAGACTAAAATAGGGGTTTTCGGTCGATGCACCGATCACTAACACACTGTTTTTTTCCATAACAGGGAGCAACACCTCTTGCTGATTCTTTGCGAGACGATGCACCTCATCAATAAAAATCAGAGGTTTAGTGAGTGAACCTTCGTATTGATCAAAAATCTTTCGCAAATTTTCGATTTTGAGAGAGGTAGCATTAAACTCATAAAAAGGAAGCGCCATAACCTCGGCGATAATCCGAGCCAGTGTCGTCTTGCCGCATCCGGGAGGGCCGTAGAAAAAAGAGTGGGTAAGATTACCCCCCTCGCAGAGGGATCGCAAAGGTGCATCAGGTGAGCAAAGGTGATTTTGACCTACCACATCGTCAAATTTTTTCGGACGAAGCAGATAGGTAAAGTCCGCCACGATTAACCTGCGATGACTTTAATGATCACTTCACGTTCTTGACGAGGGCCGTCAAATTCACCGAAGAAAACCCCTTGCCATTTTCCAAACATCGGACGCCCATCATGAACGGGGATAGAGACCGAAGCCCCCATACGAGATGATTTGAGATGAGCCGCCGCATTACTGCCGACATGA
Organism: Sulfuricurvum sp.; assembly: GCF_028688295.1. Lineage (GTDB taxonomy): Bacteria > Campylobacterota > Campylobacteria > Campylobacterales > Sulfurimonadaceae > Sulfuricurvum. The sequence continues at coordinate 17,817 of NZ_JAQTYM010000006.1, read as the reverse complement.
GAATATTTAGCCTCACTCGGGATAACACTTGAGAGGGCTGAGAGTAAATCGCGACGGAGGTTTTGATCGGCATTTTCAAATAAAAAGACACTTGCTGTCGTATGAGGGGTAAAAATAACACAAATCCCTTCTTTGACACCCGAAGTAATCACCGCTTCTTTGACTTCGGCACTGATGTCCATCAGCTGTGTTTTATGACTGGTTGGAAACTTAAGTGTTTTCATTTTTTACCACCTTTTGAAAATTTAGAGTCTGGTTTGTACTTATTTGTACTGAATGGCTCATTGGAAGGTTTCGGTTTGAGTTTTGCCTTATCTTTGACAAACGTCTTTTTCACGGGTTTTGAGTCTGATTTTTCGAACACTTTCGGAGCTTTTTTCTCACTTTTTTGTTTCTGTTTTTCCGCTTTTTCAACCGCATCCAAAAACTCACGTAAATTGGAATACTCACTTCGCTCCAAAAATCGTACTTTTCCGGTTGGGAGGTTATTGAGCTCTATCCCTCCAAAACTGAGACGTTTAAGATCCACGATTTCAGCATTAAAATGGGCAAAAAATCGGCGAAGCTCACGATTTTGCCCCTCTCCGATGGCAACTTTTAGGATCGAGTAATCCCCTTGATCTTTTTGCACTTGGTAGGCATAAAACGGAGCAAAGCTCATCGGACCCTCAGGTGCATACTCATGCGCACCCGCACTCGCATCTTCGAGCTCCAATCCCTCACCCATAGCGACTTTCATCGCATCGGTAACAGGACCTTTGATTTTGATCTTATAGACCCTCTCCATCTTCGACGTCATCAGCGCTGTCGCAACTCGAGACGCATCCGTGAGGAGCAATAACCCCTCAGAAGCGAAGTCAAGCCGTCCCACAGGAATATAATGGCGGTATTGTTTTGCGAGTGAATCGTAAATCGTTTTACGCCCTTGCGGATCTTTTTTCGTTACCAACTCACCACGCGGTTTGTTATAAACGATCACCGTAAACTGATCATTCGGAACAATCTTATTTCCGCTAATCATGACATTGGCATTGCGCTCATCTACCTGTATGGCTGGGTTAGTTTCAACCTCTCCGTCGATACGGACATATCCATCGAGGATAGCTTGATCAGCTTCACGACGTGAATAGGTCGAATAGTGGGCAATATATTTGTTTAAACGCATCATGAGATACCTGCTTCCACGAGTGTATGAAGATGCAATGCACCTTGGATCATGCCATCACAATCGGTGACGACTAACAACTGTATTTTTTTCTCTTCAATCAATACTAGCGCATCAGAAGCCAGCATAGTAGAATCATCAATGACACGAGGATTTTTTGTCGCAAACTCAAAGGCAGGAGCGTCAAGCGAAAAACTATCGCTCAAAAGAGCACGACGGATATCACCATCACTGAGTAGCCCCGAAAGTTTCCCCTCTTTGTCCGTGAGCATTACCGTACCCAAACGCCCTTCGCTGAGTCTTAAAATTGCCTCTTTGAGGGGGGTATTTTCATCCACGATCGGAAGATCGGTTGTTCGCATCAAATCGGCGACTTTGACAAATAACCGTTTTCCCAAAGCACCTCCGGGATGAAAGGATGCAAAATCCTCTTTTTGAAAATTTCGTGCCTTCATCAAGCACACTGCGAGAGCATCTCCCATCGCCAAAGTCAGCGTTGTTGAAGAAGTCGGTGCAATATCAAGAGGACACGCTTCATGAGTGACATTTATATTTATCACCTCATCACTAAAACGTCCGAGAGTAGAATCTGCATTTCGAGTCATCCCGATAAGAGGAATCTCAAAGCGTTTGATGTGAGGGAGGATGGAGCTCAGTTCTGGGCTCTCACCGCTGTAACTAATTGCTAAGACCGCGTCATCACGACCGATCATCCCCAAATCACCGTGTAATGCTTCTGTTGGATGAAGAAAAAAACTCGGTGTTCCCGTCGAAGCAAACGTCGCGGCAATTTTTGCCCCAATCAGCCCCGATTTACCAACACCAGTGATAACCAGTTTTCCTTTGCACGCTAAGATCATCTCCACGGCACGAACCATCTCTTCTCCGAGATGCTCTGATCCTTCTATGAGAGCCTGCGCTTCAATTTCAAGTGTGTTTTTGGCTATTGCGATATAATCGTTGTTCATAAAAGTTATTATAGCTCAATAACCCTTTAAAGCTGGTGTCTGTTTATGCAAAACCTTTATTTCGAAGTCAACTCGCTCGATCAAAGAACCGTCGAAAAGTTCGCCATTACAGAAGCCGTGATGATGGAACATGCCGCTATGGGAATGGCTTATTTTATCCGCTCACACTTTGTACATAACTCCACTATTCTTATCGTCTGCGGCGATGGAAACAACGGAGCAGATGGACGCATCCTCGCACGACAGCTCGAAGGTGACTACTGTATTTCATTCCACTATCAAAGGGATACCCACTATGACGTGATTGTGGATGCCCTTTTTGGAAGCGGTCTTAACAGAGCGCTCGATCTTGAAGCCTCCGAATTACTAGATTTGCTTAATACCTCCAATGCCTTTAAAATAGCCTGTGATGTCCCTAGCGGTCTATATGCCGATGGCATGCTCGATCCGCATGCATTCAAAGCCGATATTACCGTCACTATGGGGGCTCTTAAGCGAAGCCTTTTCAGCGATGCTGCCAAAGAATACGTCGGTGAAATTCACGTCGTTAATCTCGGAATTGCCCGTTCACGTTATGAAGTAGCCTCCTCATGGCACTTACTCGATCCTACCGATCTTTCCCTGCCGCATCGCAGCAAACCCTCCACTCACAAAGGAAGTTACGGCCATTTAAGTGTCATCTGCGGTGAAAAAATTGGGGCATCTGTCATCGCAGGTTCTGCTGCTTTGCGTTTTGGTGCGGGACTAGTGAGCTTAATCAGCAATGAAAATGTCTCTATCCCTTATGAATTGATGCAAAACCACTCACTCCCCTCTACTACCACGGCTATTGCTTTGGGGATGGGGCTGGGAGTAGAATTTTGTGATGATGAACTCACCTGTTTACTCGATCATTCATTGCCGTTGGTTTTGGATGCCGATATCTTTTATCATCCGATGTTTACAAAATTACTCAAACGCGGAAGTCTCGTCCTCACCCCACATCCTAAAGAATTCACCCAAATTTTGCGTATCTGCGGCATAGCAGACATCACCACTCAAACCCTTCAAGATAACCGTTTTACGTATGTTGAGCAATTTTGTGCCAAGTTTCCTAATGCCGTCATCCTCCTCAAAGGCGCTAACGTCATTATCGGTGCACACGAGGAGTTTTACATCAATCCTCACGGCAGCGTGGCACTAGCAAAAGGGGGAAGCGGTGATGTATTGAGCGGTCTTATAGGAGCCCTTTTGGCACAAGGGCACACCCCCTTATATGCCGCCATCCAAAGCTCTTTAGCACACACCCTAGCGTCACAACAATTTGATAAAAACAACTATGCCCTCACCCCCTTTGATCTTATAGAAAGAATTACCACTTTATGAAAAAAATTGTAGCCCTCTTCAGCGGCGAGGGGACAAACCTCGCCAACCTAATCAAAAAAATCCATCTCAAACACGGTGCGATTGTCTGCGCCATCACCAACAACCCCGAAGCCGGTGGAATTGCAAAAGCCCGCGTGGCACATATCCCCGTAGAGATATTGGATCATCGTGACCATGAAAGTCGTGAAGCCTACGATGCCGCACTGGTAGAACTGATCGGTGAATACAACCCCGATCTCGTCGTTCTGTGCGGGTTTATGCGAATTCTTACCCCCGTATTTACCTCCAATGTCCGATCCATCAACCTCCACCCCTCGCTTCTCCCTGCTTTCAAAGGCGCCCGTGCCATTGAGCGGAGTTTCGATAGTGATGAAAAAATCTGTGGTGTAAGTGTTCATTGGGTCACCGATGAACTCGATGGCGGGGAAATAATCTTGCAAAAAAGTTTTACTAAAAATCCCAAGGATACTTTAGAAGAATTTTCGGCTAAAATTCGCGAAATCGAGCATGAAATTTTGCCGCTCAGTGTAATCAAAATTTTAAATGACTAATCCAAAAGGAGAAATACTTATGCATACATTACAAATCGGAAAATATACCCTCGGCAGCCGCCTCATCGTCGGAAGTGGCAAATACGACTCGTTCGAAACGACCAAAGCAGCAACCCTAGCGTCAGGATCGGAACTTATTACCGTCGCCGTTCGCCGTCTCAATATCACCAATCCGAACGAACCGAATCTCCGTGATACCTTTGCGGGAACGAATGTCAAATTCTTGCCAAACTCCGCAGGATGCACCACCGCCGAAGAGGCAATCACCCTCTTTCGCCTCACCCGCGAAGCGACAGGGATTGACCTCATCAAACTCGAAGTGATCGGCGACACCCAAAAAACCCTCTATCCCGATGTTTTGGAGACAATCAAAGCGTGTGAAGTATTAGCACGTGATGGCTTTACGATCATGGCGTACACTTCGGATGATCCGATTATGGCACGCCGTCTCGAAGATGCGGGTGCTCATGCGATCATGCCTCTCGCCGCCCCTATCGGTTCAGGTCTCGGTGTTCAAAACAAATATAACATCGTGTTTGTACGCGAAGCGGTAAAAGTCCCTATTATCGTCGATGCGGGGATCGGATGCGCCAGCGATGCGGCGTTAGCGATGGAACTCGGAGCGGATGGTGTTCTGACGAATACGGCGATAGCGCAAGCACGAAATCCGATGATGATGGCGGAAGCGATGAAAAATGCGGTGATTGCAGGAAGACTCAGTTATTTAGCAGGACGGATTCCAAAACGTCCGTATGCAACGGCAAGTTCTCCCGTCGATGGAATGATACAGTTTTAGTCATTCTCCCTACTTTTCTCTTTAGTGAGAAAAGTATGTACTAAAACTCTATAACCCCTATTAAATTCAACATCACAAAAAACAGAGCTACCGGCGCAATGTAGCGAACACTAAAACGCCAGATAGGATAAAACCATCCCATATGTTCTTGCAACACTGCCGCAACTCTCTCTTTTTCGATCACATGACCGACAAATATCGCCATCACCAATCCCGCAAGCGGCAAAAATACATTTGAGGTCATGTAATCAGACCAGTCAAAGAAACTTTTCCCGCCCCATGTAAAATATTCCGCTGTCCCCGAATAAAGTGACAATATTGCCACTATCCCGAACACATAAAAGAAAACCCCCATCGACACTGCCGCTTTTACACGACTCATATTCCAACGATCGATCAGATACTGAACCATTGGTTCAACAAGCGAAACCGAAGAGGTGAGTCCGGCAAATGCCAATGCTACGAAAAACAAAACCGCCAGTACATTCCCCACTAATCCCATCGCATGAAATACCGAAGGAAGAGAGATAAAGACAAGCCCAGGCCCTTTAGCAGGTTCCGCGCCGTATTGGAATAAAAAGGTAAAAAGAACTAACCCTGCGGCTAAAGCAATTAGCGTATCCGTCGCAATAACAAACAAAGAAGCGCGAACGATATTGCTATCTTTCGCCAATGACGCCGAATAAATCATAATCGCCCCCATCCCTAGAGAGAGGGTAAAAAAGGCATGTCCCACCGCTACGGCAAACGCTTCAGAGGTGAGCTTGCTCCAATCGGGGACAAACATATAGGAGAGTGCTTTCGTAAAACTCTCTAAATTCATCGCATAAATGAGCATCCCCGCAATAATCATCATCAACGCCGGCATCAAGATGAGATTGAATTTCTCAATCCCCCCCTTGATTCCTCGAACTAAAACAGCAGTAATAATAATAAATGCAAGGGTATGAAAAAATATTTGTGTCCCGAGTCCTTGTGTCATGAGCGTGTTATAAATCCCCTCAGCTTCAGGAATCGAAGCAGGGAGTGTCCCGAAAGAGAGGGTAATGTAGTAAAAAATCCACCCGATAACCACTGAGTAATAAAACATCACCAATGTTCCAGAGAGCCCCATAAATCCGGCATATTTCCATCTCTCTTTATGACGCGGAGCCAGCTCTTCAAACGCTCCAACACCATCACGTCGCCCCAAATACCCGATGAGCATTTCAGCGATCATAACCGAAAAGCCTACTACTGCTACTGTTAATAAATAGACCAGAACAAATGCACCCCCGCCATATTCACCCGTAATATAGGGAAATTTCCAGATATTTCCTAATCCGACTGCCGAACCTGCGGCAGCCATCAAAAATCCCCACCGGCTAAAATGTGCTATCTTCATTCTGTTCCTTCATCCACTTTCTTGTTGAATCATTAGCAAAATTGATTCCTTATTCTATGAATTATAGCAAAATCGTAAAGACTATTGACATTTACTAGATTTTCAACTATAATTTCGCCTCACTAATTAGCTCACTTGAGTAAAATTAGATGAAGGTCGGGGCGTAGCTCAGTCTGGTTAGAGTACTTGGTTTGGGACCAAGGGGCCGGAGGTTCGAGTCCTCTCGCCCCGACCATGTTTTTTTCTTTTTCGTTTTTTTCAAACACAGAATTATTTATAATAGATGGTGGAATTAGCTCAGTCGGTTAGAGCATCAGGTTGTGGTTCTGAGGGTCGTGGGTTCGATTCCCATATTCCACCCCATTTGTTTCTGGTTTGAAACACCTTTGATACACGATGTTTTAGAAGGCGATTGTGCGTTCGTAGCTCAACTGGATAGAGTAACGGACTTCGGATCCGTAGGTTATAGGTTCGAACCCTATCGGGCGCACCATATATACTCACGCGTCCTTAGCTCAGCTGGATAGAGCAATGCCCTTCTAAGGCATCGGTCAGAGGTTCGAATCCTCTAGGGCGTACCACCTTAGACTTTTTTATGTGCGCGGATGTGGTGAAATTGGTAGACACGCCAGACTTAGGATCTGGTGCCGCAAGGTGTGAAGGTTCAAGTCCTTTCATCCGCACCACCAACAATCGATAAACCCCTATTTATATGGGCATCGGTAAACTTCTTCAAAAATTAAAATCCTCAAAGCAATATTAAAGCACTACTTCTTGAATTGGCGACATCTATCCCACTACAACCGTATTTCTTCCGTTAGCTTTTGCATTGTATAGCAGTTCATCAACGCGACGTAATAATGTATCTTCAACTTCATCTTCATATAATTCACTTACTCCAAATGAACATGTAATATGACCCACGATGTCAAATGCTTGAAACTCAATACTTTGACGAAGATGTTCTGCCACTTGAGTAGCGTAAATCACAGGCGTATTAGGAAGAAGTATAATAAATTCTTCTCCGCCCCAGCGAGCAACTACATCACTTTTACGGAGTGAATTTTTAGAAATTTCAGCAATTTTACGTAATACATCATCACCAATTAAGTGACCAAAAGTATCATTGACGTGTTTAAAGTGATCGATATCAAAAAATATAACACTTAAAGGAGATTTTTCACGTTGTGCAATGTGTAGCGCATGTTCAAAAAGTAAATCAAAGTGAAGTCGATTGGCAACATGAGTGAGTGCATCACTTGTCGATTGATTAAGCATTAAAGAAATATCTGTAAAAATCGCAATCGCTCGGAATCGCTTTTTAAATCCTAAAATTGATGCATCGATTTTAAAAATAGTGGTCTCGCCATTGATAGTGATTTTAGCTTTATGCTCACGCTCAGGATGATCAATGACATACTTTATCCATATTGTGTCATCCATTAAAGGCTGGAGATATTCATCGGTATCTCCTTCTTCAAACAAATCACATACACAGTTATGTTCGCGTTTAAATTCTGCAAGTGTTGCATAACCCAAAAAGGCAAGCATTGATTTGTTTGCACTTACAAGAAATTCTCCATTCGTTACAACAGTAGGATTAGGCGAAGCATCCAAAATTGATTTGACATATACTTTTTCATACGAATTTTTACGATACATCCAAGCAATCAAAAATAAAAAAACAACGGTAATAAAAGAAAAAGACAAAATAGTTATTTTATATTTGTTCACTATGTCTGTAAGTGTAAATACTTCAGGTTGATCGTACGGAGGCATTCGAAGCGCTAGAAATATTTGGTGAACTTGACTGTACTCTAGTGGTGAGGACCATCCGATATCGCCTTCCTCGGGTTTGTCATGAATATTACGCTGCAGTAATGCAACTACTACTTTATTGGATAATTCTTTAGATGTATGAACCATTCGTGCAATTGGCCATTCAGGATAAAGTTCCGTGGAGAGTAGATAAGGAAAATTGTCTGATTTTTGCAGATTGAGTATTTTTAACTGACTTAGTTGAATAACCCCTTCTTTTTCCATCCCTTCCAATAAATCCGTACGAACGAATCCGACATCTGCTTTGCCATCAAGGACTTCTTTAACTACTTGTTTGTGAGGCATACCGGTAAAATGTATATTGAGATCATCTGTATTCATTTCATGATTCAAAAGCTCATACATTTGTGCCGCATATCCACCAAGTGATTCTGCATCTACTGCTGCTATTTTTTTCTCTTTTATATCATCAATTGTTTTGATATCAGAACGCTCAGAACGGGTAAAAATGACACCTCCAAAACGATCAAGCCATTGGCCATTTTTATAATACATCATTGTTGCAATACGGGAGATATGATATTTCTTTTCAAGATAAACATAATGTCCAGAATTACTAATAACAAAATCGAGTTTGTTATTTTTGACGGCATCATTTAGTTCTGGATAATTTAAAGGGATAATCGTAAACGCATACGCAGGTTCTTTTTGATTCAGATACTGAGCGGTTGGCTCCCATTCTTTTAATGTATCGGCTTTAGAACGAAAAGCTAAGACACCGATCGTAACATTTTCAGAGGAAAATACAGAAGTGACCATTATAAATAGAGAGAGTAAAATTTTAATAAGCATACTTTTTATCTTATTCCTTTTAAATGATTATTAGCATTTTCAAAAACATAGCCGATTTTCTTATTATAGAGAAGAAGTGTTTAATAAATGTTTTGTTTAAAACTATTTAGCACATAATCAAAAATAGAGGTGGAGAATCATCTTATTCACAGAAAGTCTGATTGTATTATGTTTTTATAGTGACAAATACTTTTATTTATCCCATCGCTTCATCAAACTGATTCACCTTTTCCATCGCTTCAGCTATCAATGGTTCCAAAGCAGTATATTCCAGTGAATGTTTCTCTAAAAATTTCTCAATTCCCTCAGCATCAAGCATCTCGATGGAACGAACCATGCTAAGTAATTCCCCGTAAAATCCATCCCCTTCGAATAATGCTCTCTCTATTTCAGGAGCAACATTGAGTCGTTTTAATACATCACGATGCGGTATATGAAAAAGAAGATGGATTAACGAAAGCATTCCAACGAAATATGCCGTCGCGTTCTGCGCTTTTGTAGGGTTTTTAGTAATCAATCCTAAAAGTTTTACCATTAATTCCGTTCGATTAACGACCATCAGAATAAGGGGAATTGTATTTTGATCCGATTTTTGGGCTTCAGAAAACATAAGCAGCATAATCCATCGTGAAAGCGGTTCTCTCCCCATCAGCGTCAAAACGTGCCGGATAGAGGATACAGGATTGCGAAGCGAAAAAACAGCGGAGTTAATAAACCGGATGAGTTTGAGGCTTACCATATGATTGAGTTCAAACGCTTTGACTAAGGTATCAATCTCCACTTCACACTGGAGCATATTCCATAGTTGTATCACCGCTTCTTGATCAAGAGAAAAAGAGGGGTTTTCGAGAATTTTTGGTTTGGAAATAAAATAACCTTGGAAATACGAAAACCCTTTTGCGACACACTCAGCATGTTTGTCGTGTGATTCGATCTTTGCTCCGATTACTATCAATCCGAGTTTTTTTAACCCTTCTATATCTTCACGTTTAATCCGAGTTGTACGGGATATATCGATTTTTACAAATTCTAAATAGGGGAAAACGGGAGAAAACTTTTCGATATTTTCCGTTGTAAACGCAAAATCATTCAGGGCAAAACGATACCCTAAAGAGGAGAGCCTTTTTAAATGTTCACACAACGGCTCATCGATCACGATCTCTTCAAGCAGTGCATAAATAACCCTCTCTTTTGGGAGTAATTCCAACAATTCATGAAATATAAACGGATAGTCAGCGCGGATAAAACCGATCCTCTTGCCCAAAATACGATCGATTCCAAAAGCGCTTTGCAAATCATTGATGAGATTCGAGGTTAGATGCGTATTCCCCTGATTTCCGGAATAAAAAAGATCATACGCTTCCAACGCACCGCGTTCGTTTACAATGGGTTGACGACCGATGTAACTGCTTCCCATCTTTATTTCGTTTCTTGCTCTATTAACGTGGGTGAGGGTTCATAAAAATAGTACCCTTGCGAGGCATCGATCCCCATCTCTTTCACCCTTTTAAAAATCTCTTCATTTGCCACAAATTCTGCAACAACACTGATTCCCATTTCATGAGCAAAATCACAAATATGTTTAACGAAAATCTGTGCATTTCGATCATGTGGCAGGTTTTTAATCAACGCTCCATCAATCTTGAGCGTATCCACATTTAGCTTTAAAAGATGGTCAAAATTTGAATAACCTGAACCAAAATCATCGATTGCAAAACGGCATCCAATCGACTTGAAGCGATCCACAAACTCACTAACCGCATGGTAATTTTCGATTCCTTCACTCTCAAGAATTTCAAAAATCATCAATTGACCTACACCATTATCATGTATCGCACGTTCCAAATAATCGGCCAAATCAGGGTTGATGAGATCTTGAGTTGAGAGGTTTAGACTCACAGGTAGGGTGGAATCCTTAAACGCTTCGATCACCTTATCAATCATTATTTTTGTAAGCTCAGGATAAAGCTTTGTCTTTTTTGCAATCTCCAAAAACTGATAAGGTGAGATAACGGTATGATCACGATCAATAAGACGGATAAGTGCTTCATATTTGATAATTTTTCCATTCAGATTATCAACAATCGGCTGAAAATAAGGGACAATACGGGACTCTTCTATCGCCTCTTTAATCCGTTTATACCACGCGATATTATTCTCTTGCTCATGTTTGGATTCAAGTGAAAAAAGGGCTAAACTGTGCCGTTGGCGCTTCGCTTGCTTAATCGCAGCGGTAGCGTGCTCCAGTACTCGGTCGCTTATACGAGCCAATCCAACGGTAATCGTCAACACGATCTCAATTCCCTCGACAATAAACGACTCTTTTTGGGTTAAAACGATCAGCTCTTCTATAAATTGGACAAATACATTTAAATCATGACAATGAGAAACCACCAAAGCATACTCATCACTTCCCATCTTATACAGTGTCATATTCTTCTGTGCCGCAATCTTGAGGCTTAGCCAGTGTCCGTATCCTGATAAAATAGTATCGCCGATCGCTACACCGTATACCTCATTTATATCGCTAAAACGGTCAATATTAACGATTGCTAAACCGGAGATGTCCTCATGTGCCAACGCTTCAACCAAAGAAAAACGATTAGGTAAATCGGTAATCGGATCAGTACTGAGATGGTATTCCAATTGCTCACGTTGGGTAAAGGAACGTACCGCAAACCCAATATCACCCGCTAACTCCTCGAGCATCGATATCTCTTTTGTATCAAACGACTCAGAACGTTTTGAATAAAGGGTTAGAACCCCTAAAGGGGATGTGTCAATTGCACTTACCAAAGGGATCGAGATCATCGAACCGTACTGCCCTTTTTCAGCGATAAAACGCCATGATCCAAGAGAAGTTTCTCTCTCCAAATGTTCTAAAGTAAGGGTTATATTCTCTTGAAAAGCACGTCTGAGCGGATCAATCGTATCCATATTCTCATCACTCATTGCAATAACCATGTTCGGATACAAATAACCCGTCGGATCATCCGAGTACGCTTTCAAAATTAGGTTATTATCCTCTTGGAGTGCGATGTGACACAACCCATAGCCAGGATGTTCTGCTAAACGCTTACACGAGTGCCGCATCAATCCATCAACATCTTTTGCACTAATCAAAAACTGGTTAATATCAGCAACCGTCCGAAGAATCCCATCAAGATACACTGCTTCATTCAACGCCTCTTTCAAATCGACTTGCTGACGCTGCATCGAATGAAATGAATCACACAGTGTTTGATCCAAAATAAATAATTCTTCGATTAAATGATCTTCTTGAAGACCGTCTTGTTGTTGAGCACGCAATGTAATACGTTCTAAAGGCTGAATAATCAATCGACGAATCCCTTCCAACACAACCAAAGCAACAATGCCTAAAACTAAAAATAAGGCTAAACCGTAAAATAGTGCAATATGATTTAGCCGTTCAAAAACAAACGTTTCATCCAAATCAATCAGTAAAATTGCCCGCTTTTTTGACGAGTCCGTATAGTAGCTTACCTCACTCGAATAATGGAGATATTTTTCCTCGATTAACCCTTTGGATAACTGTTCTAACGGGAGATATTTACCTTCAATCAATTTTCCGCTTAAAGAACGAGAAGAGGAGGCTACAACACTTTTTCCATCTATTGATAGGGAAATAGTCTCTATTGCAGCGTCAATTGCACTCGCCTCATCCAGTAATGTTTGAAGCCCCTCCATCTGATTGTCTTGAAGCGATATTTGAATATCCTCTTCGAGGCGAAACATATTTTGGTTAATCCCCTCCGAGATATAGCGGAGTGTTCCAACCTTCTCGATTTGATAAAAACTGCTCGATAAGACCGCAATCAAAATAAAAAAAGCGATAACCGCCATTAGGGCAAAACGTTGTATTTTCACGGTAAAAGCCTATCTGTTTTCACCTGCTGTTCCTCTAAATAATGGATAATCTTTTCAGGTTGTTTTTGATGAAGCCACTCAATTTGCGTTGTTGTAGCCATAAACTCTTCATAACTTTGCCCTTCCAAATACCCTTTGATCGTCTCATAATACTCATACGGATCATCATGAAGCCGTGAAACACTCAGGGTAAAAAGCTCTTTGAGCTTGATAAATTCTTTCTCTTTACCCACAAACACCGCTTCATCTGCAAACAAAGCATCGATCACAAAAAAACGCTCCATTGTTCTCGTCGATGCCAGTGGTTGAAACCCTTTTTTGAGCAATCCGGAGAGATAGGGCTGATACGATAAAATCACGACAGGATCATCGCTCTGCTGGAGATTAGCAATACTTTTTTGAGAAGCATCGATCAGATGAAACGGTATTTTCTCCACTCTATTTTCTGCGACAAACGCCTCAAAAAAGTCATCATTGAGTGATCCTCGTTCCAAATAAACCTTTATCGATTTTTTAGTGGATCGTAACTCATCCAAAGATCGGTTAGAGACAATCGCATCAGCTCCATACGAGCGATCGATCAAAAAAACAGGTTTGATAGTGTTTTTATTTTTAAAATGGAGCAGTTCGTACTGTGTTGCAGTAAAACCTTGTGTAAATCCCCGATCGTATAACCTTGCATTGTCAGTTAAATCAACCAACCACACAAAGTGAAAAGGGGTCTTTTCGAGCCACCCTTTCTCTTGTGCATAAATAAATGGAGTAAACCCAACCCACGGATTCGTCGAAATTTCAATTTTAGAAGAGACGTTGGGACGGTTTACATAATAGTATAAAACCGCAGCACTCGCTAGCAGGAGCAGTAAAACAAAACCCACTATTCGAGCTTTTTTCATACTATAAAATCCTCTTATTTATCCAACATAATATTTATAGTAACATACTATTCTTTATAAAACCTCAAACAACATCTTTCCACAATCAAAAAAAAAGAAAATTGCAGATTCAACCCCCTTAATGCTACAATGCCACCATGTAAAGTTGTAGGGAGTTTTATGCGTTTTTGGTTCGTTTTGTTGACCGCTATAGCATCTTTGTGGGGGATCGAGGGGTATAACGGAAAAAGTTTAGTTCTCCCCCTCTCTGACGCATCAGGATCACTTATCATGAATGAACGCAATATTACTGTCCTCCCTCATCCTAGTAATCCGGCTCTGGGAATCGCTATTATCCCCACGGACTACCACACCCCGCCCCAAGAGATTAAACCTAAATGGGTAAGCTTTTTGGGTGAGCTAGAGATACCGATCGATATCCGTACCTTTGATTATCCCAGTGAAGTTTTAATCGTAGAGAGTTCCAAAGTGACACCGCCAGCAGAAGCATTACAACGGATCGCCGACGAGAAATCCGAAGCCGAAAAAATCTATAACACCATTACCCCTACACGTTATTGGAATAAACCTTTTATTTACCCGATGGAAAGCAATATCACGAGCCTTTACGGTTCAGCACGTACCTATAACGGCGTTTTAAAGAGTTATCACGGAGGTGTCGATTTTCGTGCGCGTACGCCACTACCCATCCTCGCGACCAATGATGGTGTCGTTATGTTGGTCAAAGATCGTTATTACGCCGGAGGAACCGTCATCATCGATCACGGAGAGGGGATTTACAGCTGCTATTTTCACATGAGCCAATTTGATGTAAAAGTGGGAGAGAACGTCCAGAGGGGGCAAACCATCGGTCTAACAGGAGCAACGGGTCGGATCACCGGACCTCATCTACATTTTGGACTCATGGTTTTAGGTCTCCAGAGCGACCCTCTCCATCTCATTGATCAGATCAATGCACTTTTTCCAAAGGAACTGAATGAAACGCTTACTCTTCGCTAATCTTCTCTTATCCTCAGCCCTTAGCGCTTTTTCGATGACAAACATTCAGTACCTTTACGGTGATTTCGAAGGGCCAACCTTTTTAGATACTACTGATGGAGCAAAACAAACTGTTACTGCTGAGCACTATCGCACCTTCGATTATGGGGATCTGTTTATATTTGCCGATTACGCCTATACGCATCAGGGTCTCCAGTTTAGCAACAAAAAAAATGATCTCTACGGGGAACTCTCTCCACGACTCAGTCTTGATAAAATAGGTGGATTTTCATCCACGGTAGGAATACTCAAGGAGAGCTATCTCTCATTTCAGTACAACCGTTCCGAGACTTATCATGCATGGCTTTATGGTGTAGGATGCGATTTAATTCTTCCAGGATTTAGTGTTTTTGGCGTTAATGCGTATCGGAAAATTCAAAATATTGGAGATGAAACCTATCAGTTCTCACTAAACTATTACGCTCCAGTGAGTGAACAATGGCATTTTGAGGGATTCACCGACTGGACGACAAGAGATTTTTTGAGCCAAAATCAATTGCTCTTTGATCTCTCGCACATAACAGGGATAAAAGAGGGGAAGCTTGAGGTGGGGACAGAATGGCACTATTACCATGAAAACAGCTATCACACCGATAACGATGTTTTTCAGGCGATGATTAAATACACCTTTTAGTCTTTTGTCATGGCGGCCCAAATAAAGCCGCCGAGCCCCACACCCACCACGATCACTAAAAACCCGACTTGAAACCAATCCATCCCCGACATTACACAACCTCGCTTAATTCTTTTTCTTTGAGCTGACCGCACGCTGCACTAATATCCAATCCTTTGGAATCACGGATAGTACACAATACTCCGTGTTTGATCAGATACTCCTGAAACGCCACCATATCCGCGCGCGTCGGGCGCTGATAATCAGACCCTTCATAGGGGTTAAAAAAGATAAGATTTACTTTGGACTTAATTCCATGTAATAACTTAACCAGTTTTTTCGCCGAGATCAAATCATCGTTTTTCCCTTTGATGACGAGATACTCAAACATCACCCGTTTACGGGTATCGATAGGAAACCGCTTCACTGCCTCGATAATCGAGGCGATGTTATACGCTTTATTCATAGGGATCAATTCACTACGGAGTTCATCATCAACCGCATGGAGCGAGATGGCGATATGAACCCCCAAATCCATCTGACCCAGTTTATCTATTTTACTACTCAAACCGCTCGTCGAAACCGTTTGCCGTTTTCCTGAAATCGACAGCCCCTCTTCATCTTTAAGAATCGTGATCGCTTTCGCGAGATTCTCAAGATTATCAAGCGGCTCCCCCATCCCCATATAGACGATATTAAGACGGCGATGAGCGGCGAGGCCGTTATCCATCTTCACCGCTAACACTTGCGCCACGATCTCCCCCGCGCTCAAATCACGGGTAAATCCACCTTTGGCGGTAAGACAAAATGAACATCCTACCTTGCACCCCACCTGCGTTGAGACACACACGGTAAAACGGGCTTCATGCTCGATATTCCCCTCATCATCTATCGCTTCATCTTTCATCTTGAGCCACACGGTTTCAACCGTTTTGCCGTCACTCAGTTCGAAGAGATATTTGATCGTTCCATCGGTGGAGCACTCTTTTCGAGCGATTTTAAGGGGCATAATTTCATAGGTTTGATCTAATTCTTCGCGCATCGCTTTAGGGAGATTCGCCATTGTTTCAAAACTCGTCGCGTATTGGTGGTAAATCCACCCCCAAATCTGTTTGGCACGAAACGATGGCTTAACCATCCCCGCAAGTTCCGCTTTGGTGTAATCCAAAATAGATTTTTTAGCCATGGATTAGCCCTTTTTCTTTCAAATGTTCACGCAACAGCACTTTAGCAAACCCGTGATTAGCGATAAAGTCGCGGTGGGCATTAGTGTCGCAGTAGTTTGTTATACAAAAAACACCCCCAGCAGGGATACCGAAAACCTGAGCCACTCGCATAACACTGAAAAACTCCATGTTTTCAATCCCCATCCCCAAAGCTCTCATTTGCTCCATCGCCCGTTCACTCGTCGTGATGTAGTTCGAGGAGTTGACGATAACATCTTTAATCGATTCCGTTTGTGCCGAAACGACGTTATCGATAGGTGTATAGGAACTTTTGTCCAAAAACCCTAACTCGATGTTAGCCGCTGTTTTAGACTCAATGATGTCGTTGATTTTATGTTCACCGTAACTCCCCGCACTCCCGACGAAGAGGAGAAATTCGGGTTTGTAAACCAAACAATGACGAGTGAGATTGATCGCACTGTCGATTAAGCCCACACCTATCGGTGTTGCAAAATCAAACGTTTCGTTATTGCCGGCACAGAGAATCATTAACACGCCTTATTTAGTAAATCGTAACGTAGTAGTATTATCATCTATCAAAAGATTAGCCTGATTGGCTGAATACTTTTTATATTCAAATTTTTTGGAATAAAACCCGAATATATTTTGATGCCCATATAAAACAATTTCATCTCCAATATTGAGATTATTTAAAGTTTCTTCATCTGTACATACTCTACCAAAATAAAATGAATCTTCAACAGTAAAATGGTTATAGCATTTCCCACCACGACCGGAATGATAATATTTAAAAACTAGTTTTTTTGTCATTACTGTTTTTGTTGGGCTTACAAATTGTAGAATTCCAGGAAACCCATGAAAAAAACCTACTAGATAAAAATGTAATACCACTATAAAACCGAAAAATGCTAATACTAGTGCCTGTCCATAATTTTTATCTTGGTTGTTGCGTAGTGGAATGTAAACAAACAGAACAAACACCAAACTAACTGCAAGAACAAAAGAAATAAAGTAAGAAAATATTTTATAGCTTTCTGATGGAATAAATATTCCTACATCTAGTGTTAGCAGAAATATACCAGCTAACCATAATACTAGTGCAAAAATTAAAAATATTAACAACGGTAATCTATCTTTCATGCTCTATTGTCATCCATAGAGCATGTATCTAAAGAACTTCTTCGCCCTTCATTAGATTCCCCATAGGTTTCAAGAATCTCAATTTTTTTCTCCTCCACAAGTAGTTCTAAAAAAGCCATGATTTCAGGATAAAATTCATCTTCAATCACTAATTGCATCGTTTGCATTAGAATAATCCTTGCTTGTTTTTATTAA
>NZ_JAQTYM010000121.1 GCF_028688295.1 Sulfuricurvum sp. | reverse complement strand
TTGGTGTCGGAGTTGGCTCTGGCGTTGGTGTCGGAGTTGGCTCTGGCGTTGGTGTCGGAGTTGGCTCTGGCGTTGGAATTACACTGCCCGCTGTCCCCGGATCGATTGTTGCCACAGGATTCATTTTCCAGATACTTTCACTTGATGCAAATTGTGGAAACATTTTTGTAAGAGTACTATCAATCACAATATCCCATGCAGCTTCACCAAGGTCAGTTGTATAAGTAGCTAAAGAGTTCATCTCAGCCGTTGTTTTAGCCGTACCAAAACTATTATCGGCTACAGTAGGATTTTTCGTACTATTATAAAAACTAGCATTTACCGTTGTACCAGTAACTTGTCCAAGCAATCCACCAACATTTGTAGTTCCTGTTACAGCTCCACTTGCATAAGCATTTGTAACTGTACTATTAGTTATAAAACCAACAAGTCCACCAATACTGTCATTTCCTATAACATCGCCAACAGCATAACTGTTTAAAATTGTAGTTGGGGAGTCAAGCATATAGCCTACTAATCCGCCGACATTATCATGACCTGTTACTTTGCCACTTGCATAACTTGTCTCTATGTGAGAGCTATTAGCTTCACCTACTAATCCACCTGTATTATTTCCACCAGTAACTTTTCCTGTAGCGTAGCTGTTGGTGATGGTGCCAGTTGGAGTTGATTTTACAAGTGATAAGTCAATCATAATAGTATTAGGAGTGTCATTAAAAGTATAAACGCCTGCATTAACATAATCCACTACATATCCTGGATTTTCATCAAGTCTAGCCGTAACAAATGCCTCTTTTCTAGCATTAAGAGCATCATTAGCAGCCTGTAGTGTGTCATAAGTCCAGCTTCCACCTTCATTATAATTGTATGATTGAGGATGTGTATAAGTAGATCTACTTCCACCCTCATTGTACCCCACGAGTCCACCAACACTGCTACCGTGATCTGTATTTCCTACCACTTCAATAGCCGTATGAGAGTCGGTAATATTACCATACGAGTTATACCCCACAAGTCCACCAACATTACTAGCACCTAGAACTTTACTTGTGCCATTTAGTGCTAATACATTAGAGTTGATAATTTGTCCACCATCTCCTGTATTCATATTTCCCACAAGTCCACCAACATTTTCAATATTTGGTGCTTTAATATTTACTGTAGCAGTAGAGTTTTTGATAACACCCCACTCCGTATTGTCAGGTGATTTCAACCTAAAACTTACAGTATAAGGTTGTCCCTCATTACCCCTAGAGTTATTTTGTACCGTATATCCAAGCGCTTTGAATGCGATAACATCAGCTCTAGCGTTATAAGCCGCCAAAAGTGCTGCTTCATCCACTACTCTTTGCGCTAAATTTTCAGATGTGGTAGTTGCCGAAATTATCTTACCAAAACGCACTTGTTCATGATAGTCAATTTCACCTCTATTGTATCCCACAAGACCACCGATATTTTCACCACTTGTAGATGTACTTACATCTATTGTACCCGTATAAGATGAGTCGCTGATATTAGAATATCTAGCATTGCCTACGAGTCCACCGATGCTAGATACATAACTATCAAGAGGATCACTTTGAAGGGTGATATTTCTAGTTGAAGTAGCGTTTTTGATAATTATGCCATAAGAGTCCCCTATCAAACCACCTATATATTCTTGGTCTTTACTGAATATTTTTGTATCACCAATAGTGATACCATCAGTTGATACCAATCCGCTCGTTGTCACCGTATCAAACAAAGAAGAGCTACTATACCCAGCTATACCACCTACAGAGTAAATATCTGCATTCGTATTGAAGGTAATAAGGTTGCTTGCCGTTGCAGTTTTAACATAAGAGTCATCAATAGAACCAAACATACCACCTATTGATTCTATAGAAGCAGAACCATTCTTTGTAATATTCATTGTAATATTACCACTTGAGGTGATATTTTTAAATATACTACTATTTACTGAACCAGATATTCCACCAATGTTATAAGCTCCAACACCATCATTGTTAGTTTGTGAAATTAAATTTGCTGAAATAGTAACACTAGAATTTCCAGTATCAAGAGTTGAGTTTGACAATCCACCAAAAAGTCCACCGATGTTTTCAAATCCTGCATCATCATATCCACCATTATTTGCCGTAAGAGTCGCAGAAATGCTTCCTGTGGCTGATAGGTTTGAAAGCGTAGCGCCTTCAGCATATCCAGCTATCGCACCAATATTATTAATGTATGTATTTATATTTTGTGTAGCAGTGTTAAACTCTTTTGTGTGAGAATATACAAAGTTATTTACTATCACATCTGAGATAGTTGGGAAGTTTGAATACTGAGCTTCACCATCAATCATAGTATAGCTTCCACCACCAGTGTATCCTGCCACGCCACCTACATATGAGTATCCATCAAGTGCCACACCACTAAGTGTTAGATTTTTAACTGTACCACCAAGAAGTCTTCCAATCAAACCAATATGACTATTATATCCTTGAGATACCGATAGTCCTGTAATCGTTTTACTGTTACCATCTATAACACCTTTAAACATCGGTAGATAAAAACCGCTATCTAGTGTAAAACTCGATGCTAGTTTAACCTTAACTGTAGGGTCGTATGCAAGAGCAAGTAATTTTCTAAAATCAGCATTATTGTTAATCGTATAATATCCATTAACATCTGCTACACCAAATAATGATTGGGCTGTTGGAGCTACTTTACCAGCATTTTTCCAAGTAGTATACTGAGCCGTATCAAGTGCACCAAGTGTGATAACATTAGTCGCACTTGCATCCTCTGTACCTATATAGGTACTGTTATGTTCATAAAAGCTATTTGAAACAGTTGATGGCTCATCACTTCCTAAATCATCAATACTATCAGCTAGCTTACCGACAATTCCACCTGCATCTTGTAAGGCAGTAATATCACTTCTTTCTACGGCACTATTGTTTATCTTACTACCCCCGTCTGCAACACCAACGATACCTCCTGCCCTGAAACCAGTTGTTGGTCTTAAATCAGGACCCGCATTTATCAATGAGCCAGTCACAAATGCTCTATCTATTATAGTATGGTATATCTCACCTGCAATACCTCCAACATTTCCAAGGCGTGAATATATTGTGCTACCATCAACATGGCTATCTGTGATAGTAGAATTACCCGCATGCCCTACAATACCCCCAGCTGCCTTACCCATTGCTAAAATTTCACAAGAATATACTGCATTATCACTGATAATAGCACCTTGTGCCGCACCGACGATTGCACCAACATTACTACCATCTCCTATTGATTTAATATCACTAGCATATACAATATTATTATGGATGACAGGTTGGAGATATGGTCTAGTTGGATCTCTATTAATCAATGCCGAGTTGTCTCTAGCAGCACCGACTAAAGCAGCCGTTTGAGCTGTATATTTATCCCAATTACTATCATTATTCGTATAATTATTAGTTACTGATGCATTTGAGAGCCTAACACTACTAATATTAGCAGTTGTTGCAATATTTCCAAATAATCCTGCGGCTTGACCATCGCCATCATATGTAAAATCTCCACTCATAGTAAGATTTGAAATAGTATGTCCAAGACCATTGAAGTGACCTTTAAAATCTAATGAGTAATCAGTACCATAATTGCTATACTTATATTTACCAATTGGTGTCCAAGATTCCCC